>NZ_FYDY01000027.1:0-73235 GCF_900187435.1 Pseudomonas sp. Irchel s3b5 | reverse complement strand
GTAGAGGTACACTTTTTCGACTTTGGTGTCGGGTCGCATCATGACGGGCTGGCTCCGGAAAGAAATCGAGAGCACAGCATCAGACTTTAATAAGCGGCTTTGAATGTGGGGTTCATGGATCCCTTACCATAAACCAAATGCAAAGGCAGCTAAAATCCAAGCGGTAAGACCTTTATAAAAGGAGACATTATCGTTTATCGGAGAAAACGAAAAAGCGACTAAAAGTAGAGAAATCAACACAACCGACTTTTTTCGATCAATGGCTTTTTTATAATAGAGACATGCCGTTGTCCCCATAAGAAGCACCGGTATACTGCTGACGGCAAGCGCCAAATCTATAAATGCGGGCTTAGATAAAAGGGGAAAATTCGCCGCCCATACACCTAACACTATCGCAACAATAATCAAACAAGGAAACAGACGATTTACTCTATTTTTTGTCACCAAAAAAACAACAGCCATCAAAATATAAAACTTAACTTCAACACTCAAACTCCACACAATAGGCTCTATATTACTCTCTATTGGTATAAACAAATTACCAAACAAACTAATATTCAAGATCAATATCTTAACTGTATGAAAATCAATTTCCCTTACTCCCATAAAAACCTGCGAAGCAAAGCGAAGCATAACAGCAGCAATAATTACAGGATAGATACGAAAAACTCGTTGAAGTAAAAACTGCAATGGAGGTGTTTTTTCCAAACTCAAGTAAATTACAAACCCGCTCAAAAGAAAAAAAGCACCAACACCAAAAGCACCAATAAAGGTGGCACAATAAAACAGGAGACTATCTACAGAAGGACGATTAGTTAGTAGTATTGAGTGATCAACTGCAACTAGTAATGCAGCAATACCACGCAACGAATTTAGAGAAGCAAGTCTCCCAGACCCGGCTGAAGTCACGACTTTATTTACGGTAATCGGTAAGGGCTGCACAGAGTTCACTCACTATTTTTTTAATTATTACCACAGTCGCTAAACCCCCATACGTAATGGAAGCTTTAGCGCCACTCTATAAGCCTATGAACGTTTTTTATCAACAGTTCATAGGCATGGTATCACTTAAATTCTCATCGAAGATTTAACGTCACAATAGGCTTTGGAAATGGCACGAACAGCATCCTCATGCTTTACCTCAGCCCATACTTGACATACGTCATCTTCAGTATCAACCCAAGGATAGTCTTCAGGTGTCACAGGAACCAATGAAACATCTACCGTGTAAATGGAGTCTCGCCATTCCGCATTCTTCAGAAGTTCCATATTTCCGGACCAACCTGTCATTACACATCGTCGGCCCAAGGCTAGAGATTCTGCACACCCCATACCATACCCTTCGGACCTGTGAAGACTTACATATACATCGCAGGACCGTTTCAGCCCAAGAGCTTCGTTATAACTGAAGCTTGCTGTATTTAGCACTATTACATTGGGAAACCTCAACCGAACTGTTTCAAGAAATGCTTCATATTCGCGAAGCTTTTCACTTCCGTGCCTGATTTCAAACTTAACGTGCAACACCAACGCCACGTCATCTACATCAACAAAACACTCAGTAAAAGCTCGCAGCCCCGCATTAGGGTTTTTACGAATAGTTGAAGATGTAAACTCCCAATTTAGCAAAAATAGTATTTTATCAGTTGGCAAGTCGAAGTAACTTCTACCATATCTCTCTACAATAGAAAAAGGTACTCGCACCTCAGGATCAACAAGTTCTATGGTTTTTTTTGTCACACTAGCAATCGCACCATAGACAAATTCAGTATCGACCATTATGGAGTCTATTGCGTCAAAATTTGAAACCAGCCGTTTTGGAATATGTGGCAACTCCCAGTGTGTGAAATTTACATTCCAGCGAGCATCAGCCCAAGCGCTAAGCTTATTCAAATGGTGTTCAATGAATGGAAAACCAATGCACCAAATATTGGTTGGATATACCGGTTCAGCTGAAAAAAAACCTTGAAGATTATCGGGCAGTACATTGGGAGTTACACCGTGCGCCACATCGACGATACAGAAAGGTATCCCTTTCCGCTGAAGAGCATTCATATAATGTGTAGTTAAATTAACAACCCCTCCTGATTCCCCGGCATAAAGAATTACATTGACCCCCTTTACTTCACTAGGCCGAGAACTCAATCTTTTTCTTACTGGACTTAATTGTAGATTTCTCGGCTTAAACAGTCGACGGTAAACCATCTGAAGGCCAAGAAATACAACCCCTTTCCAGCTAGCGCCCGCTCTACGACGCGTCTCTATTCTATTAACAATTCCTTGAAGGCGCCCCCAAGGCTTTGAGTTAACATCAACTATCTTTTCATCTTCTAAAATTTCAGTTGGCTCTGCTTCGCAGATAACCGCGGAGTTTTGAGGAAAAAAAACACGTTCATAATCTGTTTCTTCAGAGACTGTGAATGCGTCTGTCAAATGGTCAGGTACATCAGTTATTGCTGACGAGTAGCGGTTGATCCGAGGAACAATTGAAATACTGTCCAACTGCTTTGCCAACTCAACATCTTCGGCTTGATTATGAAAAATCAGCGGATTAAATGGTACAAGCTGAAGCAAGCTCTTTTTCGCTACTATAAGCCCGCCATTCAGATAGTGTCTATTCCAAGTCTGGTGTTCATTCCCACACTCATAAATTGGACCCCATATAAGATGAGACTTATCATCAATAGCACAATATGAAGGATAGTTCTTCCCTGATTGATGCTGCTGCCTTATTGTCAAAAAATCAAAATCATAGCCATATTTTTCGAACCCAATAAAAAAGTCATCTCCTAACCAGTACCGATCATGTAAAATGCACAGATTCTCATGAGCCGCGAGATTAACCATATCATTCTTTTTTACACATATATCTGATAAAACAGTACTGTATTGCTTTTCAATATAGATAGGTTCGTACTCATCATATGCGGCGTTCTGCGGCCCCACAATTATTATCTGATGCTCACAACCCCCATAGTCACGTATCGTTTTGCATAATTTAGCAACGAGGTGAATCTTCTTCCCTTGAGTGAGAATACCAAAGGTCCATCTTTTATTCATTGTTTCGATACAATATTGGCGATCAATCTTAAACGCAGTGACAATTTCCTCGCCATTGATAATTTCAGCACATACAGAAACTGTTAAGCCATACTTTCTATACAGAAAGTTTTTTAACGAAGGAATTGATATATAACGATTTTGAACGTATCTAACAATTAATATGCCCGATGATTTCAGCATCCTAATAGATGAATCCAGCAGTATTCGCCAGCCTTGTAGCGAAATTGGATCTTGAAGAATCCATACAACGTCAAAGCGATTAACGTCGGCGGGAGTAGTTCTAAAACCTGGTGTATTTAAAATATCAACAGAAACAAAAGGAAATGTATCAGTTGGAGAATCTCCAATCCATGCGTGCGCCGAACCTGGGACTATATTTAATACTTCTCTCAACTCACTCACATACTTGATCATAAACCCCCTCCCTACTTGTACATTTTTTAGCTTCCCAGAAGTATAAATCTCTTATCCCTCTGCACCTTATACATAATCGTACAAACGACTACGAACTGTACAACCTAAAAACCGACACTATAAAAACGCATATCACAAACCATCCGGGAAGATTAATTTCTTTAAATCACTGGAGCTTTCGAACCACGTCACATGCTTTATATCTCTTGAACTTGGCAAAAGCTCTTTTTTATAAAGCCACAACCACTCTTTTAGTATTGAAAGAAGCGACTCCATGTCACCATCACTAAAATAAAGAGCATGACTTCCGGCGATCTCCTTATGCAAGATATTATCAGTTGCGATTATGGATAATCCATCCTGGGCTGCCTCAATTATACTTGCACCGAATCTTTCATCTGGAGATGCGGCTATAAAGCACTTGCATGCAGCTTGCAAATACCTATATATTCCGTCACACGCAACAGGAATGAACAATAGTTTTAAGTTAGAGTTGCCATATCGATCTCGAAATATCTTAAGATCATTTCCATCAGACTTGAAAACCATCACCAACCCGATAGAAAACCCTTCAGTCCATAACCTTTCAAAAACAGAGATAATTTTGTGCTGATCATCTTCCTTCATATTTCGAGTATCTAGCAAAAAACGGATGCCTGAATATGGCTCACTCAATATGTCAAGTGAGTCTTGCTGTAGCGCTAATACATTGTCTGCAGAAGGACTATCCGCACCTAATGGAAACCAGCTTACCGTTAATTTTCTAGCTCTGGACTCTGTATCTTTCACATACAAGCTCGCTAGATTTTGACATATGAACTGTGAAGTACAAAAGTAGCCGTCGATAAATTGCGATATATCTTGTGAGTAAAGAATGCTACTGGAGAAATCATCTGGGCATTCACTAGGCTTCAGAGGTAGCTTAAGTTCATGCAGTACGAAATAGATGCTAATACCTAATCGTCTCAAATACTGATAAAAATAAATCTGTTTGGCCTGTACATCGATCCCAACATTAAGTCCGAGAAAAATATCACCCTGGCAGATGTCTATGTAACCATCCTCTAAGAACTCAGGTTCACGTTTGAGATCACTGACGTATTTATCTGCGTATCGATAACCAAAATCATCATCTGAGGCGTATATAGGTCTCACCACATAGCCTTGTGGTGGACTGGCTAATAGCTCCATCAACAACCGCCTAGATATATACGCGATACCTGAACGACTTTTTTCACGTACTAAACCCGAAATATCCACCAGTAACTGCTTTGTCTCCACTGGGGTATGTGTAGCTATGGCTTGTGCTATACACTTTATCTCAGTGTCAGACATAACCGGTCCTAGACGAGCAATCTCGTCAATTAGCCAGCATCGGCGATCAGCTTCACTCGATAATTCCCAGTACTTCCTCCGTTGCACTCCGGAGATTTTATACCAATTTTCAAATGCGAGAATTGTCAACCTAGCACTATTTTCCCAACTGAATTTTTTCGCTTGAGCTATGCCGTGTTCTCTCAATCGTTGAAGTAGCAAAGGATCATTCAACACTTGAAGCATTTTCTCAGCAATAGCGTACTTCGAATAGGGATCAAACAACGCTTCCGCATTCCCCATTACCTCAGGGACACTGGTCGTGTTCGAGCCAATAGCCGCAGCGCCACAGGACATTGCTTCCAACACCGGCAATCCAAATCCTTCATGTAACGACGGAAATACATACAGCGCACACTGATTGTAAAATTGCACTAATTCGTCATCAGATACTCGCCCGGTTATAATTACATCTTGAAGGGTGAGGTTAGATTTTAATATATGCTGTTCAAATCGGTAACGATGCTCATCGGGTAGCCCTCCAACTAAAATCAGCTGATATTCCTCACGAACATTAACTGGCAATAACCCGTAAGCACTAATTAAGCCCAAATGATTTTTACGATCATCAGTGGCACCAGAATACATAATGTACTTTCGACGAACACCATACTTTTCACTTAGTGCTTTCGAAGCTGCCTTTGTATAGGTGATAGGCTTAAAGATATCATCAACGGCAGCTGAGATATTTACTACTTGCTCACGAGAAAAGTCTAAGTATTCTACAGCTTCCTCTCGCGAGGACTCCGAAATAGCGAGCATCAGATCAGCACGATTCAAGTGTGAGATTTTTTCTCGATACAATCGTTCAAAACCTGGATTTGGTGCAAAATAAACGTCACTTTTTATTAGAGGAATCAAATCATAAAAAGTAACTGCCGTCGGCACTTTAAATGGCGCCCTAGCAATGCTATGCACGGCATCGTCCCCAAAGCCTTCCATTAAACTTGTTACATGAACAATATCTGCCTTCAGGCTTGCCAAAAACTCTTCACGGATTAACTCAGCAATATCTTTCCGATACACATTTGAAGGATCAAATGCGTGTACAGGCCCGACACAACTCCAAACTTTTATCTTTTCTTGTGGTAGCAACCCATCGAATGCATCGCGAATGGAGTCGATCGTTTCCGGAAAAAGCCCATTAAGTACAAGAATTATGTCGTGCTCGCCCCGGAGTTTTACCATTGCGGTCGCAAGTGCCATTGTGTAGCGCCCGATCCCCCGAAAGCGGCTTCCGGTTTGAGCACCTTGCATATCAATGACTATACGCATCAATGACCTTCCTGTTTAGGCATACGTTCTATTACTTCGGTATAAATATTTTTAGCCCTCGGAGACAATGGTGTACGCCCGGGAAAGAAGCCTTCAAACAGAATATCATTTCCTCCGTCACTTCCAAAAAGACCAGCCGACTTAGCACCCTTAACAGGCGATATCAATCCTCGCCGAAAGGCAAAAATTTTTAGTTTTGAGTATATTTTCGGAAAACGTATCAGAATTTTTCGTGCGGCAGCGAGCAATATTGTGTTTTGAACTGCCGCCTTTGTAATTACAACCAAAATGCCACGGGTGACTTTAGCCATCTTGTAACGGACGTTGCCCAGAATCCCTTTCTGTTTGGAATCAATGCTTGTCGTCGACAACTGTTGCGGAATTGCTTTACTTAGTAACTTTCGGCGAGCCGTAAGATCAAGACCTATAGATTGGTTAAAATTATTCAGTACGTTTTTTTTAGATACCAGAATATTTTCCGGGGAAACTATCATTTTTTTTTCTATTTTCGCAGAGCTTAGTTTAAAGATTTCCAGCTCGGACTCGATTCTAACAAGCGCTGTTTCGGCGGCATCCATCCTCTGCTCAAGCTCAGCCAAGTAGTTTCTCTGCTCCTCGATCAGAGAAAGTGCGGCCTTCAACTCGAGGTTGTCAGATTTATCCACGTCTTTTTTCTCACATTTTTTAATAGTTACATTACTATTTTCTGCCAACATATAAAAAAGCTTAAATAGCACCAATGTACGGATTGGAGAAACGAGTCGAATACAATTCGAGTTCCATCGTTACCTGAAGTACACATATTAAAGGCCTAACCGAAACCTTTGCTAGAGCGCCAAAAAATCTTTATTTAATATCTATGAATATCAACACTTCAAGCTCTGCAACTCGCTCCTCCACTACTGCGGCGTTTACTCGACTCTCAACATTCAAGCGCAGTAACGGCTCGGTATTTGAACACCGCAGATTAAACCTCCAATCGTCAAACTCAAGGCTGATCCCATCAGTTTTATCGATTAAAATTTTCTTCACTGAATAATGATTTACTATCCGCTGCAAAACTGGTTCAACATTATCTACCTTGTAGTTGATTTCGCCACTACACGGGAAAGCAATAATCCGTTCATCGACCAACTGTGCCAAAGTTTTTTTGGACGTCGACATCAAAGCGGAAACCAACAGCCATGGAATCATCCCACTGTCGCAATACGCAAAATCCCGGAAGTAGTGGTGAGCGCTCATCTCTCCGCCATACACCGCATCTTCCTCGCGCATACGCTCCTTGATGAAGGCATGCCCAGTTTTGCTCTGAACGGCAATACCGCCCGCTTGTTCCACCTGTTCGATGGTATTCCAGGTCAGGCGCGGATCGTGGATGATCTTGCTGCCAGGGTGTTGCTTGAGCAGCATCTCGGCCAGCAGACCGACGAGGTAATAACCCTCGATGAACCGACCATCGGCATCAAAGAAGAAGCAACGATCGAAGTCACCGTCCCATGCCAGGCCCATGTCGCACTGGTTGGCCAGCAGCGCCTGACGCGTTAGTTCGCGGTTCTCGGGCAACAGTGGATTGGGTACGCCGTTCGGAAAGTGGCCATCGGGCACTTCGTTGATGAACACCCATTGCAACGGCAGTCGTGCAGCCAGTGCCAGCAGCACAGGGCCTGCAGCACCATTGCCCGGATCTGCGAGAATCTTGAGGGGTTTCAGAGCGCTGACGTCGACGTAAGTCAGCAAATGGTCAATGTAGGCAGTCTTGTCGAACGCTTGGCGAACCGCGCCTTTTTCTGCCGAGACGGTGCCTAGGTCACCCTGATCGACACGCTGGCGGATGGCGTCGAGGCCCGTGTCGCCGCTGATAGGACGCGACTCGGCCTTGACGAGCTTCATTCCGTTGTAGCCTTTGGGATTGTGACTGGCAGTGATCATCACGCCACCATCGACCTTGTAGTGACTGGTGGCGAAGTAGACTTCCTCGGTACCGCACAGCCCGATGTCGATCACATCGGCACCCGCCTCGGTAATGCCGCGCATCAGCGCTGCCGCCAAGGGTGGGCTTTCGAGCCTCATGTCCTGGCCAACCACAAAGGTTTTTCCTTGCAACTCGGCAACAAGCGCGCGACCTATGCGGTAGGCGATGTCTTCGTTGAGTTGAGCGGGTACCTGACCACGAATGTCATAGGCTTTGAAGCATTGCGTGACGATAGGAGGAAACATTCTACTCACTAACTGAAATGTCCGATGCCACCCTGAGGCGGCAACGGCAAGAATGGATCGCCAGGGACGCAACGTCGCTGACGCACTGAGCCCACCATGCATAGGGCTCGCTTCGGGTTCAGTGTCGTTACTTATCGACGCGACCGTAGTTGTCTTCGAACCGAACGATGTCGTCCTCCCCCAGATAATCACCGCTCTGCACTTCGATCAGCACCAGATCAATCACACCCGGGTTTTTCAGGCGGTGTTTGTGACCCGCGCGAATAAAGGTCGATTCGTTTGTATGAAGCATCAACTCTTTTTGGTCGTTGACGACGACAGCAGTACCGCTGACCACGATCCAGTGCTCACTGCGATGGTGATGCATTTGCAACGACAGAGATGCGCCAGGCTTCACCACAATACGCTTGATCTTGAAGCGCTCACCGTTTTCCAGTGTTGTATAGGTGCCCCAAGGACGATGCACTGTGCGGTGGAGCAAATGGACAGTGTGGTTCGATGCCTTGAGCTGGTTGACGATATGCTTTACGTCTTGAGCATGATCTTTGTGGGCAATCATCACCGCATCAGGCGTATCGATCACCAGCAGGTCTTGCACGCCAACCAATGCAGTCAGGCGCCCCTCACTGTTCACGTAGTTATTGCGCGAACCGTGGGACAGTACTTCACCTTCAAAACGGTTGCCGTTTTCATCAGGCTCGGACAGCTCACTGACGGCGTTCCAGGAGCCAATATCACTCCAACCGATATCGCACGGAACAGTAGCCACCTTGGACGAGCGTTCCATCAATGCGTAATCAATGGAAATATCCGGAACTTCCGCAAATGCGTCGGCATCAAGCGCCAGACAACGGTATTTGTTGGACGAGGTCAGACGCGATACTTCAATAGTTCTACTTACTGCCTCTACGACATCCGGAGCATGTTGGCGCAACTCATCAAGAACCGTACCGACCCGGAAACAGAACATACCGGAATTCCAGAAGTAGTTACCTGCACTGACGTAGCTTTGTGCAGTGTCGAGATCCGGCTTTTCAACGAAGCGCGCGACCTTCAAGCCACCCATCAGTGGCGCATCTTTCTGCGCTTCGATGTAACCAAACCCGGTCTCCGGGTACGTTGGCTGAATACCGAAAGTAACCAGCCAGCCTTCGGCTGCAAGCTTCATCGCGCAGACAACTGCCGCGGCAAACGCTTTCTCGTCTTGTATCAGATGGTCGGCAGCCAGCACCAGCATCTGAGCGTCAGGACCATGCGTGGCTTCCAGTTGGAGTGCAGCCGCTGCGACGGCAGCAGCGGTATTGCGACCGAAAGGTTCCAGAATGAAACCTTGAGCATGCTTGGCATTATTATTAACCGAACCGTACTCATCTTCAGTCTTGAACAGAAGTTCACGATTGGTCACCGTAAGAACTTCCACAACACCTTCAAGGCGGGATGCGCGAAGAAAGGTTTTCTGGATCAGATTCTGACCATCTGGCAGTTCCATGAATGGCTTGGGATGAGCCTCTCGAGAAACAGGCCACAACCGGCTACCCACTCCACCAGACAAAATTACGGGAATCAGTTCCATGCTCTAAGTCCTTAATCCCCACTTCTGGCGGATGCAACCAGTAAGCGGGGCTCAGTTATGTTTCCAGTCATTCCTGTAGTGCTACAGGGTTGACAGCTTAACGTCGATCAAACCTTATTAGCCTTGCCCGCGTCGCTCCTCTGACGTTCCTGCCCATCCCTCCATTGAGTGCATGGTGCTGGGCAGTGAAGCCCTCCTCAAGAAAAAACAAGCAGATAGAGATTCGAATGCAGCGCTGGATAAGGAGTGGGTACTTTGCTGGCCATTCTACAGCTAGTCCCGGGAATTAATAACTCATGTGCCGACAGGAGAACAAAAAATCATTTGAAAACAGATAAATATCCCCTATCCGAGCCATCAAATCAGCATCAACCTCTAGCATCGATCAAATTTCAGCGTGGCGCCCCTTCAGAAGCCTTTTCAAGTAATCCCCATAGGCCGTCTTTCCAAGGCGATTTGCTTGGACCAATAGCTCCTCTGCGCAAACCCATCCATTGTCAAAGGCAATCTCCTCGAGACACGCCAGCTTCAGCCCTTGGCGCTTCTCGATGGTATGTACGAAGTGACTGGCTTCAAGCAGCGAATCGGGAGTACCAGTGTCCAGCCAGGCAAAACCACGCCCGAGAATTTCTACCTTGAGCGCCTTCTCTTTCAGATAGGCGAGGTTGACATCGGTAATTTC
Organism: Pseudomonas sp. Irchel s3b5; assembly: GCF_900187435.1. Taxonomy (NCBI): domain Bacteria; kingdom Pseudomonadati; phylum Pseudomonadota; class Gammaproteobacteria; order Pseudomonadales; family Pseudomonadaceae; genus Pseudomonas; species Pseudomonas sp. Irchel s3b5. The sequence continues at coordinate 62,637 of NZ_FYDY01000027.1, read as the reverse complement.
CAGCTCACCGCGTGCGGAAGGCTTGAGGCTTTTGGCAATTTCGACCACATGATTATCATAGAAATACAAGCCGGTAACCGCGTAGCTGGACTTTGGATTAATCGGTTTCTCTTCGATGCTCAGCGCTTGGCCATTCGTATCAAACTCTACAACGCCGAAACGCTCCGGATCAGACACGTGGTAACCGAATACCGTTGCACCCTGCGTTTCATTACAGGCCGAACGCAGGTTATCGGAGAAGTGATGACCATAGAAAATGTTGTCACCAAGAATAAGACAGCAAGGATCGTTACCTATGAAGGTCTCACCGATGATGAAGGCTTGCGCCAATCCGTCTGGATTGGGTTGCTCTGCGTAGCTGAGCTTGACGCCATACACACTGCCATCACCCAGCAATTTGCGAAAGCTCGGCAAGTCATCTGGCGTGGAGATGATCAGGATTTCACGTATGCCCGCGAGCATCAGTACCGACAAAGGATAAAAGATCATCGGCTTATCGTAAATCGGCAGCATCTGCTTGGATACACCGAGGGTCAACGGGTGCAAACGAGTACCCGAGCCACCAGCGAGAACGATGCCTTTACGATTTGTCGTGGTCATTTGTTCAGGACTTCCCTAAGCATTCGGGTTACACCACTTTGCCAATCCGGCAAGTGTAAAGAAAAATTGTCGCGCAGTTTCTGAGTATTCAACCGTGAGTTCAACGGACGACGTGCGGGCGTTGGATAAGCGGTTGTATCTATGGGATTGACGACTTTCACAGCAAGCGCCTCCCCCTGGAGCCTGGCAAAAGCAATCACATGATTAGCATAACCATGCCAGGAAACCTCCCCAGCAGCCGCCAAGTGATAGATACCCGCAAGTACAGGACGCACAACAACTTGCTGTATGGCCAGCGCCGTAACATCGGCGATGAGCTCGGCACCAGTGGGAGCTCCGACCTGGTCAGCAATGACATTCAAACTCTCGCGATCCCTGGCCAAACACAGCATGGTTTTGGCAAAGTTGTTACCGCGAGCGCTGTATACCCAACTTGTTCGAAAGATCAAATGCTTACAGCCAGTTTCAACAATCGCCTGTTCACCAGCCAGCTTGCTCGCGCCGTAGTGATTCAGCGGTGCGACCGCATCGTTTTCCTGCCAAGGCTTCGAACCCTCGCCACTGAAGACATAATCAGTCGAATAGTGAATTAGCCATGCGCCGAGGGACATAGCCTCTTCAGCCATGACTCTACAAGCCTCGCCGTTCACACGATCAGCCAGCCTGGTCTCGGATTCAGCTTTATCGACCGCTGTATAAGCTGCAGCGTTGACGATGACGTCGGGATTGACCTGACGAATCGTCGCACGCAGTGCATCTAGGTCAGACAGATCGCCACTCAAACCGTCAACCGGGTGACGGTACAGAGCAATCAACTCGCCAAGCGGCGCGAGGGAACGTTGCAGCTCCCAGCCCACTTGGCCGTTCTTTCCCAGCAGGAGGATTTTCATGCTTTGTCCGAACGATCCGCGTAGTTCTGATCGATCCATTGTTGGTAGCTGCCGCTCTTCACGTGAGCTACCCACTCAGTATTACTCAGGTACCACTCGACGGTCTTGCGGATACCGGTTTCAAAGGTTTCTTCCGGCGACCAACCCAGCTCACGCTGGATTTTGCTGGCGTCGATTGCGTAACGCTGATCGTGGCCCGGACGATCCTGAACATAAGTGATCAGGCTGGCGTGCGGACGATGAGCGGAATCTGGGCGCAGTTCGTCGAGCAGTGCACACAGGGTATTCACCACTTCGATGTTTTGCTTCTCGTTATGGCCGCCGATGTTGTAGGTTTCGCCAATCACGCCTTCGGTCACTACTTTGTACAGTGCGCGGGCGTGATCTTCGACATAGAGCCAGTCACGAACCTGATTGCCTTTGCCGTAGACCGGCAGCGGCTTGCCTTCCAGTGCGTTGAGAATGATCAGCGGGATCAACTTCTCAGGGAAGTGGCAGGGACCGTAGTTGTTTGAGCAGTTGGTGACCAGAGTCGGCAGGCCGTAGGTGCGAGCCCAGGCACGAACCAGGTGATCGGAGCTGGCCTTGCTGGCCGAATACGGCGAGCTTGGCTGATACGGTGTGGTTTCGGTAAAGAGATCTTCCGGACCTTCGAGGTCTCCGTAGACTTCGTCGGTGGAGATATGGTGGAAGCGGAAGTTGGCTTTGCGTGTGTCATCCAGCGCGGACCAATAGAGGCGTGCCGCTTCCAGCAAGGTGTAAGTGCCGATGATATTGGTCTGGATGAACTCGGACGGGCCGGAAATCGAGCGGTCAACGTGGGATTCTGCGGCCAGATGCATGATGGCATCCGGTTGGTGTTCACGCAGGACGCGATCCACTTGACCACGGTCGCAAATGTCGACGCATTCGAACACATAACGCGAGTTCTGACTGACTTCCGCCAGCGACTCAAGATTACCGGCATATGTCAGTTTATCGACGTTAACGACAGAGTCGGCGGTATTGGAGATGATATGGCGGATGACAGCCGAGCCGATAAACCCGGCGCCGCCGGTTACTAGGATTTTCACGCGAAACCGTACTCTTAAATTGCTGACAGGACTGCGAACCTGCAAAAGCCATCAGATCAAATAATGCGTCTGGCAGAATCAGTCTGAAACGACGCTGCTATCGTTCAGGCGTCAAACTTTACAGCTTAATGGACGCTTCACGAACGAAATACAGGAAAGTCGTGACTAAAGATGAGTTCGATATCTCCTCAAGCCAGGCAATCAGACAAGACGCTTTCGCGAAATCTTGGACGCACGCCCCAGAAACCAGCCCAGAACCGGCCCAATCACCATACCAATAAGCAGTGCAATAACCACGACCAATGACACCGGCAACTGTGGCCCCGCCCAACCCAAGAACAGCAGGGAGACTGATTGCTGATTCTCGAGCACAAACGCCAGGATCGCCAAAATCAGCACCAAAACGAATACCGCGAGCAATACGCGCTTGAGGTTACGCATCAGCGATTCCTTGATTGGCGACGACTGTCAAAGCCCCTCCTCCTCATCCTCATTCACCCGATCACGCAGTTCCTTGCCCGGCTTGAAATGCGGAACGAACTTGCCGTCGAGGCTGACGGACTGACCGGTTTTTGGATTGCGGCCTACGCGCGGCGCGCGGTAGTGCAGGGAGAAGCTGCCAAATCCACGGATCTCGATGCGATCACCGGTGGCCAGACATTGGGACATTTGCTCAAGCATGGTCTTGATAGCCAGCTCCACATCCTTGGATGAGAGCAGCCCTTGATGGGTGACAATTCGTTCGATCAACTCCGACTTCGTCATATTTTTCCCTTCTTTTTCAAGCAGCTAGGAAAAGCGCTTCAAAGGTTTTAGCATGCCTGCATCATTTTGAACAGCCCGAGTTTTATCACCCTTCTACCGATACCAAAGCGCTCACCTCGAAGGTTCGGCAAGATGGAGCAAGGCCGCACACTCACCTGCAAATCACCAACATCGTGCGAGTCAGAAAACCCGCAGGATTAAACCCAAAGGGGAAAACCTCTTCTTCCTTGACATCATCTGATCTGGCGACAACCTGATAACCCGCCCCCTTGCACTCCTTCGCCGCACGCTTTTCACACCGCTCCCACTCCGACCCCAAGCCCGAACAATCGACTTCAATACCACTGACACCACGCACCGCGTGAGTTTTGGCGTTTGTGGTACAGCCTGCCAACGCCAGTACCGCTATCGCGACAACGAGCTTGTTCATTCACTTCCTTACGTCAGGCAGCCGACCGGAAGGGGGCGGCGACATAAACTATAGACTAACTGCAAATAAGCGATTGATCCGACTAAAGAAAAAGACCATGAGCGAGCACAAGGGTTTCATATCAACCCCCACGATCGGTGGACCTATCAAATTTCAGGCACAAAAAAAGGGCGACCGAAGTCGCCCTTTTTTACAGAAAGTCAGAACTTAGTTCTGTTTTTCCGCTTGTGCAGCACGCAGCAGGTCACCCAGAGTGGTGGCTACTGGAGCGTCGCTACCAGTTGCTGGCTTGTCGCGCAGGCTCTGGATAGCTTCTTTCTCGTCTTCAACGTCTTTCGACTTGATCGAGAGCTGGATTACGCGGCTCTTGCGGTCAACGCTGATGATCTTGGCTTCTACTTCTTCGCCTTCTTTCAGAACGTTGCGCGCGTCTTCAACGCGGTCACGGCTGATTTCGGAGGCTTTCAGAGTCGCTTCGATATCGTCGGCCAGAGTGATGATGGCGCCTTTAGCGTCAACTTCCTTCACGATGCCTTTAACGATGGCGCCTTTGTCGTTCTCTTGAACGTACTCGGAGAACGGATCGCTTTCCAGTTGCTTGATACCCAGGGAGATGCGCTCGCGCTCTGGGTCAACCGACAGGATAACGGTGTCCAGCTCGTCGCCCTTCTTGAAACGGCGTACGGCTTCTTCGCCCACTTCGTTCCAGGAGATGTCGGACAGGTGAACCAGGCCGTCGATGCCGCCGTCCAGACCAATGAAGATACCGAAATCGGTGATCGACTTGATGGTGCCGGAGATTTTATCGCCCTTGTTGAACTGGCCAGAGAAATCTTCCCATGGGTTAGATTTGCACTGCTTGATGCCCAGGGAGATACGACGACGCTCTTCGTCGATGTCCAGAACCATAACTTCCACTTCGTCGCCGACTTGTACGACTTTCGAAGGGTGGATGTTCTTGTTGGTCCAGTCCATTTCGGAAACGTGTACCAGACCTTCAACGCCTTCTTCCAGCTCAGCGAAGCAGCCGTAGTCGGTCAGGTTGGTTACACGCGCGGTAACGCGAGTGCTTTCTGGGTAACGGGCTTTGATAGCAACCCATGGATCTTCGCCCAGTTGCTTCAGGCCCAGGGAAACACGATTGCGCTCGCGATCGTACTTCAGAACCTTGACATCGATCTCGTCGCCAACGTTGACGATTTCGGAAGGATGCTTGATACGCTTCCAAGCCATGTCGGTAATGTGCAGCAGGCCATCGACGCCACCCAGATCGACGAATGCGCCGTAATCGGTGAGGTTCTTGACGATACCTTTGACTTGTTGGCCTTCCTGCAGGGATTCCAGCAGAGCTTCGCGCTCGGCGGAGTTCTCGGCTTCCAGGACGCTACGACGGGAAACGACAACGTTGTTGCGCTTCTGGTCCAGCTTGATGACCTTGAATTCCAGCTCTTTGCCTTCCAGGTGCGTGGTGTCGCGCACTGGACGGACGTCAACCAGAGAACCTGGCAGGAACGCACGGATGCCGTTAACGTCGACAGTGAAGCCGCCTTTAACCTTACCGTTGATAACGCCCTTGACCACTTCTTCGGCTGCGAAGGCTGCTTCCAGAACAATCCAGCATTCAGCGCGCTTGGCTTTTTCACGGGACAGCTTGGTTTCACCAAAGCCGTCTTCAACCGAGTCCAGAGCAACGTGAACTTCGTCACCGACGTTGATGTTCAGTTCGCCAGCGTCGTTGTAGAACTGCTCAAGCGGGATGAGTGCTTCAGACTTCAGGCCAGCGTGAACGGTTACCCAGCGAGCTTGGTAATCGATATCAACGATAACACCGGTGATGATGGAGCCTGCCTGAAGGTTCAGGGTTTTTAGGCTTTCTTCAAAGAGTTCCGCAAAGCTTTCGCTCATTTTAATTCCTGTTGATGAGGGCGAAGAAAACGCCCATCTCCACACCCCAGACGGTGTGGGTTAGTTTCATTTAAAAGAAGCCACCGCAGGACTATGACTGGTCCCCTGCGGCCCTCTTGGTCACCCGGCGATATCGCGAATGGCGATCTCGCTCATGATGCGTTCCAGCACCTGTTCGATGGACAATTCCGTGGAATCCAGCTGTATGGCGTCAGCCGCCGGTTTGAGCGGGGCTACCGCTCGCTGGGTGTCACGCTCATCGCGTGCACGTATCTCATCTAGCAGACTCGACAGACTAACACCCTCGACTTTGCCCTTCAACTGCAAATATCGACGGCGTGCCCGCTCCTCGGCACTGGCGGTCAGGAAAATCTTCAGCGGTGCGTCCGGAAAAACCACCGTTCCCATGTCGCGACCATCCGCCACCAGGCCCGGCGCTTCCTGAAAAGCACGTTGGCGCTGCAGCAGCGCCTCACGTACAGCCGGCAGCGCAGCCACTTGGGAGGCACCGGAGCCGACGCTTTCGGTGCGAATGACGTCGCTGACTTCATCGCCTTCCAGAATGATTCGCTGCAACTGACCTTCGGTCGCTGCAATGAACTGAACATCCAGATGAGCGGCAAGTTTCTTCAGCAATTCTTCGTTGGTCAGATCGACGCCATGGTTATGGGCAGCGAACGCCAGCAGTCGGTACAACGCACCGGAGTCCAGCAGATTCCAGCCCAGACGTTTGGCCAGAATCCCGGCTACCGTGCCTTTGCCCGAACCGCTTGGCCCATCGATGGTGATGACCGGTGCAATGCTGATCACGACTGTGCCTCTTGCGCAACGCGGATGCCGACCTGCGCGCACAGCGCGAGGAAGTTGGGGAACGAGGTCGCGACGTTGGCGCAATCATGGATGCGGATCGGGGCTGTAGCGCGCAGCGAAGCAACGCTGAAGGCCATCGCAATCCGGTGGTCGCCGTGACCATGCACTTCGCCGCCGCCGATCGAGCCACCGTCAATGATGATGCCATCCGGGGTCGGCTCGCACTTGACGCCCAGCGCCAGCAAGCCATCGGCCATGACCTGGATACGGTCCGACTCCTTGACCCGCAGCTCTTCTGCGCCGGTCAGCACGGTACGCCCTTCGGCGCAGGCTGCCGCCACGAACAGCACCGGGAATTCGTCGATCGCCAAGGGCACCAGCGCTTCGGGAATCTCGATACCCTTGAGTTTAGCTGCCCGTACGCGCAGGTCGGCTACCGGTTCGCCACCCACTTCACGCTGGTTTTCCAGCGTGATGTCGGCGCCCATCAGACGCAGGATGTCGATGACACCAGTGCGGGTCGGGTTGATGCCGACGTGCTCCAGCACCAGCTCCGAACCTTCGGCGATCGATGCAGCCACCAGGAAGAAAGCCGACGAAGAGATGTCGCCCGGCACTTCGATATGAGTGGCCGTCAGTTTGTTGCCGGATTCGACCGACGCGGTTGCACCGTCGACGCTGACCGGGTAACCGAAGCCACGCAGCATGCGTTCGGTGTGATCGCGGGTCGGCGCAGGCTCGGTCACAGTGGTTTTGCCTTCGGCATACAGACCGGCCAATAGCAGGCAGGATTTAACCTGAGCACTGGCCATCGGCATGGTGTAGGTCAGGCCTTTGAGCTTGTGACCACCACGAATGATCATCGGTGGACGACCTTCAGCGGCGGTCTCGATCACCGCACCCATTTCACGCAGTGGATTGGCCACGCGATTCATCGGGCGCTTGGACAGCGAGGCGTCGCCGGTCAGGGTGCTGTCGAAGCTCTGCGCAGCCAGCAGGCCGGACAGCAGACGCATCGAAGTGCCGGAGTTGCCCAGATAGATCGGGCCCGGCGCAGGCTTCAGGCCATGCAGGCCGACACCGTGAATGGTCACGCGACCGTGGTGCGGACCTTCGATCACGACGCCCATGTCACGAAACGCCTGCAAGGTCGCCAGGGCGTCTTCGCCCTCAAGGAAACCTTCGACTTCGGTGACGCCTTCAGCCAGGGAGCCAAGCATGATCGAACGGTGGGAAATCGATTTGTCACCTGGTACGCGAATCCGACCGGACAGGCGGCCACCAGGTTGAGCCAGGAAAATCAGATCGTTGGAATTCATAGCGTCCACATAGGCCCTGCGGGCCAGGATTTTACTGAAATGCTCGCGGGCAACCCGGGCGCGAGTGAAAACGCCCAATAATTGGTGCCCATCCCCTGCATCGACCGCGTCGCGCAAGGCGTCGAGGTCGCTGCGAAATGTATCGAGTGTGCGCAGGACAGCTTCGCGGTTGGCGAGGAAGATGTCGTGCCACATGACCGGGTCGCTTCCGGCGATTCTTGTGAAATCGCGGAAACCGCCCGCAGCGTAACGGAAGATCTCAAGATTTTCATTGCGCTTGGCCAGTGAATCGACCAAACCGAACGCCAGCAAGTGCGGCAGATGACTGGTCGCCGCGAGGACTTCGTCGTGACGTTCGACCTGCATGTGTTCGACATCGGCACCCAGCTCGCGCCACAAGCGGTCGACCACCGCCAACGCTGCCGGATCGGTTTGATCCAGTGGCGTCAGAATGACTTTATGGCGACGGAACAACTCGGCATTGGAGGCTTCCACCCCGCTCTGCTCGGAACCGGCAATCGGATGCCCGGGCACGAAGTTCGCCGGCATGCCGCCAAATGCCTCAGTCGCTGCGCGCACAACATTACCCTTGGCGCTGCCGACGTCGGTCAAAACCGCCTTACCCAGATCCATGCCAGCCAACCGGCCAAGCATTTTTTCCATGGCCAGAATCGGCACCGCCAACTGAATGACATCGGCGCCCTGACAAGCAACAGCCAGATCTTCTTCGCAGCGATCCACCACACCCAGCTCAACAGCCAACAGGCGCGACTGCGGATCGAGATCGACCCCCACCACTTCGCGGCACAGGCCACTTTCACGCAGCCCCTTGGCAAACGAACCGCCGATCAACCCCAGACCGACCACCACCAGGCGCCCGATCATAGGTTCAGCAGATTGCGGTGCTGTGACATCAACCACGAGCCAGAACCTTGGTCAGCGCGTCAAGGAAGCGGCTGTTTTCCGCCGGCAAACCAATGGTGACGCGCAAATGGTTCGGCATGCCGTAGTTGGCCACCGGACGCACGATCACGCCTTCGCGCAGCAAGCCCTGGAAGACCGGAGCCGCCTCACGCGCCAGATCCACGCAAATGAAATTGCCCTTGGACGGAATCCAGCCCAGCCCCAGCTCGCGAAAACCTGCTTCCAGTTGCTGCATGCCGGATTCGTTGAGGCGACGGCTTTCCGCCAGGTACTGATCGTCCTTCAACGCCGCACAAGCAGCGGCCTGGGCCAAGCTGTTGACGTTGAATGGCTGACGCACGCGATTCAATACATCGGCGACCACAGCGGTGGACAAGCCGTAACCCACACGCAGCGCAGCCAGGCCGTATGCCTTGGAGAACGTGCGCGAAACCAGCAGGTTTGGATAGGCCGCCAGGAAGTCGAGACCGTCCGGCAGGTCGCTGCCTTCGGCGTACTCGATGTAGGCCTCATCCAGCACCACCAGCACATGTTCCGGCACGTCCTGCAGGAATTCGTCCAGCGCCTCGGCGCCAAACCAGGTCCCGGTCGGGTTGTTCGGGTTGGCAATGAAGACTACGCGGGTTTCGGCATCGATCGCCGCCAACATGGCAGGCAAATCATGCCCCCACTCCTTGGCCGGAATCACTTTGGCTTGAGCGCCTACAGCCTGAGTCGCGATCGGATAAACCGCGAATGCGTGTTCACTGAACACGGCATTCAGGCCCGGCGCCAGGTAGGCGCGCGCGACCAGCTCGAGAATGTCGTTGGAACCGTTACCCAGGGTCACCTGGTTCAGCTCGACGCGGCACTGTTCAGCCAACAAGGTCTTGAGCGCAAAACCATTGCCGTCCGGATAGCGGGTCAGCTCGGCCAGCTCTTCGCGAATGGCTGCCAATGCCTTGGGGCTGGCACCCAACGGGTTTTCGTTGCTCGCCAGTTTGACGATGCTGGCCGGATCGAGATCCAGCTCACGCGCCAGTTCGTCCACGGGTTTGCCCGGAACGTAAGGCGAAAGTTGTTGCACGCCCGGCTGTGCCAGAGCGAGGAAATTGCCACTCATTGCTACCGCCCCTTAGAGAACTGCTTTCGGGTAGGAACCCAGCACTTTGAGTGCCACTGCTTCCTGACTGATCTTTTCCAGCACACCTTTGACCAGCGGGTCGCGGTGGTGGCCGACGAAGTCGATGAAGAACACGTAGGTCCATTTACCGCTGCGCGAAGGACGAGTCTCGATCCGCGTCAGATCGATACCGTTATCGTGGAATGGCACCAGCAACTCGTGCAACGCGCCCGGCTTGTTGCTCATCGAAACGATGATGGACGTTTTGTCGTCGCCGGTCGGTGGCACTTCCTGATTACCGATCATCAGGAAGCGTGTGGAGTTGTCCGGGCGATCCTCGATCTTCTCGGCCAATCGGGTCAGACCGTACAGGCCCGCCGCCATATCGCCGGCAATCGCCGCCGAGTTCCACTCACCTTTGACCCGCTTGGCCGCTTCGGCGTTGCTGGACACCGCCACGCGCTCGACATTCGGGTAATGGGCGTCCAGCCATTTGCGGCACTGGGCCAGGGACTGGGCGTGGGAATAGATGCGGCTGATGCTGTCGGTCTTGGTGTTTTCGCCCACCAACAGGTGATGGTGGATGCGCAACTCGACTTCGCCGCAGATCACCATGTCATGCTCGAGGAAGCTGTCGAGGGTGTGGTTGACCGCGCCTTCGGTGGAGTTTTCCACCGGGACCACACCAAAATTCACCGCACCGGCCGCCACTTCGCGGAACACTTCGTCGATCGCCGCCATCGGCTTGCTGATCACGGCGTGACCGAAATGCTTCATGGCCGCCGCTTGGGTAAAGGTGCCTTCAGGACCGAGGTACGCCACTTTCAGCGGCTGCTCGAGCGCCAGGCACGAAGACATGATTTCGCGGAACAGCCGCGCCATCTCTTCGTTGCCCAACGGCCCCTGATTGCGCTCCATAACTCGTTTGAGCACCTGAGCTTCACGCTCAGGACGATAGAACACCGGCACTTCGCCTTCGGCCAGCGAGGCCATCTTTACCCGCGCAACTTCCTGGGCGCAGCGTGCGCGCTCACTGATCAGCTCCAGGACTTTGGTGTCCAGAGCATCAATGCGAACGCGCAGTGCCTTGAGTTCTTGCTCAGACATTAGCCATGTTCCTTCTCGAACTCTGCCATGTACGAAACCAGTGCGTTGACCGCAACGATGTCGACGGCGTTATAGATGGAGGCGCGCATGCCACCCACGGAGCGGTGACCCTTGAGGTTCAGCAGTCCGCGCTCGTCGGCACCGGCCAGGAACGGCTTGTCCAGACGGTCGTCCGCGAGGCGGAACGGCACGTTCATCCACGAACGGTCCGGCTCATTGATCGGGTTGCTGTAGAGGCCGCTGGCGTCAATGAAGTCGTAAAGCGTGCGCTTTTTCACTTCATTGAGCTTGCCGATGGCTTCGACACCACCCTGCTCCTTCAGCCATTCGAACACCAGGCCGGACAGGTACCAGGCCAGGGTCGGCGGCGTGTTGTACATCGAGCCGTTATCGGCCGCGACCTTGTAGTTGAGCATGGTCGGGCAGATGGAACGCGCGTGACCCAGCAGGTCTTCGCGAACGATGTTGACCACGATGCCGCTCGGGCCGATGTTTTTCTGGGCGCCGGCGTAGATCATGCCGAAACGCGAAACATCCACCGGGCGCGACAGGATGTCCGAAGACATGTCGGCTACCAGCGGAACGTCGCCGGTTTCCGGGATCCACTGGAATTCCAGGCCGCCGATGGTTTCGTTCGGCGCGTAATGAACGTAGGCCGCGTCTTTCGACAGCTTCCATTCGTTCTGGCCGGGAATGGCGAAATAGTCGTAAGGCTTGGCGGTGGCAGCCACATTGACATTGCCGAAGCGCGAAGCTTCTTCGATCGCTTTCTGCGACCAGATACCGGTGTCGATATAGTCGGCAGAGCCGTTTTCCGGCAGCAGGTTCAGAGGGATCTGAGCGAACTGCTGGCTGGCGCCACCTTGCAGGAACAGCACTTTATAGTTCGAGGGGATATTCAGCAGATCACGCAGATCCTGCTCGGCCTTGGTGGCGATGGACACGAACTCATCACTGCGATGGCTCATTTCCATGACCGACAGGCCCTTGCCGTGCCAGTCAAGGAGTTCACCCTGGGCGCGCTTCAGGACAGCTTCGGGAAGCGCCGCAGGACCGGCACAGAAGTTATAGGCTCTCTTGCTCACATCCAATCTCGCTCTGATTTGGTGGTATCACGCAATAAATCTGTAAACACTGAAACCCTGTAGGAGCTGTCGAGTGAAACGAGGCTGCGATCTTTCCCGATCCCCATGAAGCAAGATCAAAAGATCGCAGCCTCGTTTCACTCGACAGCTCCTACAGGTCCTACATTCAAACGGGAGAAACAAGAAGGGGGCGAATTTTCATCCGCCCCCTGTTTACCCGCTTACTCTTGTGGTTCTTCGTCAGCGGCGGCGTCGAGCTGTTGGTCTTCGACAGCGTCGTCGATCACAACTTCACCCTCGAACACGGCACCCTCTTCGCCTTCCAGCTCTTCGCCTTCGACTTCCGACGGTTCCTGAACCCGTTCCAGCCCGACCAGCGTTTCGTCGCTGGCCAGTTTGATCAGGGTCACGCCCTGGGTGTTACGACCCAGGCTGGACACTTCGTCGACACGGGTACGTACCAGCGTGCCCTGGTCGGAAATCAGCATGATTTCTTCGCCATCAAGCACCTGGACCGCGCCGACCAGACGGCCGTTACGGTCGTTGCTGACCATGGCGATAACGCCTTGACCGCCACGTTTGTACTCAGGGAACTCGGTGATCGCGGTGCGCTTGCCGAAGCCACGCGCCGAAGCGGTGAGGATCTGGCTGCCTTCTTCCGGGATCAGCATGGAAATCAGCTTCTGGCCTTCTGGCAGACGCATGCCGCGGACACCGCGAGCGGTACGGCCCATGGCGCGAACGTCAGTTTCCTTGAAACGGGTAACCTTGCCGCCATCGGAGAACAGCATGACTTCGCGCTCGCCATCGGTAATGGCGGCAGAGATCAGTACGTCGCCTTCGTCCAGTTCCAGCGCGATCAGACCGACGCTGCGTTGACGGCTGAAGGATTCCAGCGGGGTCTTCTTCACAGTGCCTTTGGCAGTGGCCATGAAGATGAAGTGACCTTCGGTGTATTCCTCGACCGGCAGCATGGTGGTGATGTATTCATCACTGTCCAGCGGCAGCAGGTTGACCAGCGGACGACCACGGGCAGCGCGGGACGCTTCCGGAATTTCGTAGGTTTTCAGCCAGTACACTTTGCCTTTGCTGGAGAACAGCAGCAGCGTGGTGTGGCTGTTGGCGACCAGCAGGTGAGCAATGTAGTCCTCATCCTTCACACCGGTAGCCGATTTGCCTTTACCGCCACGACGCTGAGCCTGGTACGCAGCCAATGGCTGGGTCTTGGCGTAGCCACCGTGGGAAATGGTCACGACGCGCTCTTCTTCCGGGATCATGTCACCCAGGGTCAGGTCCAGACGCGCATCGAGAATCTCGGTGCGACGCACGTCGCCGTACTCGGCGCGGATCACTTCCAGCTCTTCGCGGATCACTTCCATCAGGCGCGTGGCGCTGCTGAGGATGCGGATCAGTTCGCCGATCTGGTTGAGGATCTCTTGATACTCGGCCAGCAGCTTTTCGTGTTCCAGACCGGTCAGACGGTGCAGACGCAGTTCCAGAATGGCTTGTGCCTGTTCCGGGGATAGGAAGTACTTGCCCTCGCGCAGACCGTATTGCGGGTCCAGGGTCTCCGGACGGCAAGAATCGGCACCGGCACGCTCGACCATCGCCACTACGGCGGAGGATTCCCAGGCCGTGCTGATCAGCGCTTCCTTGGCTTCCGACGGGGTTGGCGAGGCCTTGATCAGGGCGATGACCGGGTCGATGTTCGACAGGGCAACCGCTTGACCTTCAAGAATGTGGCCACGTTCGCGGGCTTTACGCAGCTCGAACACGGTACGGCGGGTAACGACTTCGCGACGGTGGCGAACGAACGCTTCCAGCAGGTCCTTGAGGTTCAGGATCCGCGGACGGCCATCGATCAGCGCAACGATGTTGATACCGAATACTGCTTGCAGCTGGGTCTGGGCGTAGAGATTGTTGAGGATGACCTCAGGCACTTCGCCGCGACGCAGCTCGATCACGACGCGCATACCGTCCTTGTCGGACTCGTCGCGCAGTTCGGTGATGCCTTCCAGCTTCTTCTCTTTAACCAGCTCGGCGATCTTCTCGATCAGACGCGCCTTGTTCAGCTGGTATGGGAGTTCGGTGATGACGATCTGCTGGCGGCCACCGACCTTGTCGATGTCTTCGATCATCGAGCGGGCGCGCATGTAAATGCGGCCACGACCGGTGCGGTAGGCTTCGATGATGCCGGCACGACCGTTGATGATCGCCGCGGTCGGGAAGTCCGGACCCGGGATGTATTGCATCAGCTCGTCGACAGTCAGCTCGGGATTGTCGATGAGCGCCAGGCAACCGTCGATGACTTCACCGAGGTTGTGCGGCGGAATGTTGGTCGCCATGCCCACGGCGATACCGCTGGAGCCGTTGACGAGCAAGTTGGGAATACGGGTTGGCATGACCGCCGGGATCATTTCGGTGCCGTCGTAGTTCGGCACCCAGTCCACGGTTTCTTTATGCAGGTCAGCCAGCAGTTCGTGCGCCAACTTGGTCATGCGCACTTCGGTGTATCGCATGGCCGCGGCGTTGTCGCCGTCCACGGAACCGAAGTTGCCCTGACCGTCTACCAGCAGGTAGCGCAAAGAGAATGGCTGCGCCATCCGAACGATGGTGTCGTACACCGCGGTATCACCGTGCGGGTGATACTTACCGATCACGTCACCGACAACACGGGCAGATTTCTTGTACGGCTTGTTGAAGTCGTTGCCCAGCTCGCTCATCGCGAACAGCACACGCCGGTGCACGGGCTTCAAGCCATCGCGCGCATCCGGCAGTGCCCGCCCGACAATTACGCTCATCGCGTAGTCGAGGTAGGACTGCTTCAGCTCGTCTTCGATATTGACCGGGAGGATTTCTTTGGCCAGTTCGCCCATGAGAAGCCTGATTCCTTTTTCTGGTGAAACTTCGTCATATCCATATGGGACCAACGAAGCTCGTCGCTACAGGCTGAGTGCCATGCACCGACTTACGACAAATCAACGAGTTATGCCATGGATCTGCGCAGTACAGGTTGCCACTTCGGGCAACCCTGGAAACCGCCGGATGTTATCACAAGAGCCGCCACGCACCTATCCCCCTGACGCGCATGGAGAGTAGTTAGTTGACCGGTGACAGGCTTGAAGGGGACGAGAGAAGCTTAGAGCTTCTTTGAATGCAGATATGAGGCTTGGCTTGCGGATGTTTATTGACTTTTAAGGCCCCATCGCTGGCAAGCCAGCTCCTACAGGATTAGTGGCGGGCGCAAAACCTGTGGGAGCTGGCTTGCCAGCGATGGGGACCTTTCAGACACAACATCCCTTTAATGCAGACGCTTACGGCACATCAACTGCGCCATTTTCGCAGTGTCCGGGCGCTCGACGATGCCTTTTTCGGTGACGATCGCATCAATCAGGTCCGCCGGGGTCACGTCAAACACGGGATTGAACGCATCGACATCCGCCCCGACTCGCTTGCCGCCAACGTCCAGCAGTTCGCGACCATCACGCTCTTCAATCGGGATGTCGTCGCCACTGGCCAGGTGCATGTCGATGGTCGAGCTCGGCGCGACAACCATGAAGCGCACGCCGTGGTGCATGGCGTTGACTGCCAATTGATAGGTGCCGATTTTGTTCGCCACGTCGCCATTGGCGGTGATCCGGTCAGCGCCGACGATCACCCAGGTAATGCCCTTGGTCTTCATGATGTGGGCGGCAGCGGAGTCGGCATTGAGGGTCACGGGAATGCCCTCGTTGGCCAGTTCCCACGCGGTCAACCGCGAACCCTGCAGCCATGGACGGGTCTCGTCGGCGTACACGCGCTCGATCATGCCCTCGATGAACGCACCGCGGATCACCCCCAGCGCCGTACCGAAGCCGCCGGTGGCCAGTGCGCCGGTATTGCAGTGGGTCAGAATGGTCTGGGCATTGCCCTGGTGTTTGCGGATCAGGTCGACACCCAACTGCGCCATGGTCAGGTTGGCTTCGCGATCACTTTCGTGAATGGCGATAGCCTCGGCCTCCAGCGCCGTCAGCGGATCGGCATTTTCTTTCAGGCGATCAAGTCGGTCGTGCATGCGGCCTAGCGCCCAGAACAGGTTGACTGCTGTCGGACGGGAATCGGCCAGCAGCGCGAAATCCTCTTCCAGCGCCGCGTACCAGTCGCCACCCTCGGCAATTCGCTCACGGGCTGCCAGCACAATGCCGTAAGCCGCACTGATACCAATGGCCGGGGCGCCACGCACCACCATCGAGCGAATGGCCTCTGCCACGCCGGCTGCGCTGGTGTAGGCAATCCAGGTTTCCTCGAACGGCAAAATACGCTGATCCAGCAGATACAGGGCACCATCACGCCAATCGATGGCCTTAACCTTTTCCGCAGCCAACAGTCGATCGCGCATCCCACACCCCGTACTCAGTAACAAAGCCGCCGATTATAGCGAGCCCCCCGCGAAGACGCTCGGGTATACTTCGCCATCCTTTACAAAAGCACTGGAACCAACCTTCGATGCCGAACACTGCCGCTGCGCTCGACCTGTTATTACTGCCGACCTGGCTGGTACCCGTCGAACCCGCTGGTGTTGTCCTCAAAGAACATGGCGTGGGCATCCGTGATGGACGCATCGTGTTTATCGGCCCACGTTCCGCTGCCCTGAAGCTTAACGCAACCGAAATTCGCGAATTGCCTGACGTGCTGCTCAGCCCCGGCCTGATCAACGCCCATGGTCACGCGGCGATGAGCCTGTTCCGCGGGCTGGCCGATGACCTGCCGCTGATGACCTGGCTGGAAAACCATATCTGGCCCGCTGAAGCCAAATGGGTCGACGAGGATTTCGTGCGCGATGGCACGGACCTGGCCATCGCCGAGCAGCTCAAGGGCGGTATCACCTGCTTTTCCGACATGTATTTTTTCCCGAAGATCGCCAGCGAACGCGTGCACAACGCCGGCATCCGTGCGCAGATCGCCATTCCGATCCTCGACTTCCCGATCCCGGGCGCCAGCAGCGCGGACGAAGCCATTCGTCAGGGCGTCGAGTTGTTCGGCGATCTCAAGCATCACGAACGCATCAAGATCACCTTCGGCCCCCACGCGCCTTACACCGTGGGCGATGAGAACCTGGAAAAAATCCGTGTGATCGCCGAAGAGCTAGACGCGTCGATCCATATGCACGTGCACGAAACCGCATTCGAAGTGCAGCAGTCGGTCGAACAACGCGGCGAACGTCCGTTGGCCCGTCTTGCGCGCCTTGGCCTGCTGGGGCCGCGCTTCCAGGCGGTTCATATGACCCAGGTCAGCGAAGAAGACCTGGCGCTGCTGGTAGAAAGCAACACCCATGTGATTCATTGCCCGGAGTCGAACCTGAAGCTCGCCAGCGGTTTCTGTCCGGTCGAGCGTATGTGGCAGGCCGGGGTCAATGTCGCGGTTGGCACTGATGGTGCGGCCAGCAACAATGACCTCGACCTGCTGGGGGAAACCCGCACCGCTGCCCTGCTGGCCAAGGCCGTCGCCGGTTCCGCCACGGCACTGGACGCCCACCGCGCCCTGCGCATGGCCACCCTCAACGGCGCCCGGGCGCTGGGGATCGAGGCCGACGTCGGCTCGCTGGAAATCGGCAAGGCTGCGGACATCGTGGCGTTCGATCTTTCCGGCCTGGCCCAGCAACCGGTGTACGACCCGGTATCGCAGCTTATATACGCCACCGGCCGGGATTGCGTGAAACACCTTTGGGTCGCCGGCAAACAATTGCTCGATGACCGTCGCCTGACGCGCATGGATGAACAGCAACTCAGCGCCACCGCCAAGGCCTGGGGCCAGCGCATCAGCGGCCGTACCGAATCGTAAGCCCCCCGGACCAACCCCGGGGCAACAGGATTTTTCAAGTTTTTCGAGGACTTAAACCATGAGCAACGTCGACTACGCCGAAATCGCCAAATTCGAGGCCCTGGCCCATCGCTGGTGGGACCGTGAGAGCGAATTCAAACCGCTGCACGACATCAACCCGCTGCGGGTCAACTGGATTGACGAACGGGTCAACCTGGCCGGCAAGAAAGTCCTCGACGTCGGTTGTGGCGGCGGTATCCTCAGCGAAGCCATGGCTCAGCGCGGCGCGACCGTAATGGGCATCGACATGGGCGAAGCGCCGCTGGCGGTCGCGCGTTTGCATCAGCTGGAATCCGGCGTGAGCGTCGAATACCGACAGATCACCGCTGAAGCCCTGGCCGAGGAAATGCCCGAGCAGTTCGACGTGGTCACCTGCCTGGAAATGCTCGAACACGTGCCGGACCCATCTTCGGTGATCCGCGCCTGCTTCCGCATGGTCAAGCCCGGCGGCCAGGTGTTCTTCTCGACCATCAACCGCAACCCGAAGGCGTACCTGTTCGCCATCGTCGGCGCCGAATACATCATGAAGCTGTTGCCGCGCGGCACCCACGACTTCAAGAAATTCATCCGCCCTTCCGAGCTCGGCGCCTGGAGCCGCATGGCCGGCCTGACCGTCAAGGACATCATCGGCCTGACGTACAACCCACTGACCAAGCATTACAAACTGGCGGCCGACGTGGACGTCAACTACATGATCCAGACCCTGCGCGAGGAGTAAGTCGATGCCTATCAGAGCAGTTCTTTTCGACATGGACGGCACCCTGCTCGACACCGCGCCGGACTTCATCGCGATTTGCCAGGCGATGCTTGCCGACCGCGGCTTGCCGCCGATCAACGATAAACACATCCGCGACGAGATCTCCGGCGGCGCCAAGGCGATGGTTGCAGCGACCTTCGCCATGGACCCGGAGTCCCCTGGTTTCGAAGAGTTGCGCCTGGAATTCCTGGAGCGCTATCTCGTGGGTTGCGCCGTTCACAGCAAGCTGTTCGACGGCATGGGCGAACTGCTGGCGGACATCGAAAAGGCCAACCTGATCTGGGGCGTGGTCACCAACAAGCCGCTGCGCTTCGCCGAGCCGATCATGCAACAACTGGGGCTGGCCGAGCGCTCGGCGCTGTTGATCTGCCCGGATCATGTGAAGAACAGCAAACCAGACCCCGAGCCGCTGATCCTCGCCTGCAAGATGCTCGACCTGGATCCGGCCAGCGTGCTGTTCGTGGGCGATGACCTGCGTGATATCGAGTCGGGTCGCGATGCCGGCACCAAGACCGCTGCGGTGACCTTCGGTTATATCCATCCGGACGATAACCCGCGGCATTGGGGTGCGGACGTGGTGGTCGACCATCCGCTGGAGTTGCGCAAGGTTTTGGATAGCGCCCTCTGTAGCTGCTGAGCCGGGCACGTGCTTTTGTGGCGAGGGAGCTTGCTCCCGCTGGGCCGCGAAGCGGCCCCTTTACCTGGCATGCGCAGTCCTATGCACTGCGATTAAAAGATTACGACTGCTTCGCAGCCGAGCGGGAGCAAGCTCCCTCGCCACAGGTACGATGCAGGTCTTTGATGAGGTTTCTTTATGTTTGATTATTCCGCCCGCCCCGAGCTGCTCAAGGACCGGGTCATTCTGGTGACCGGTGCCGGTCGCGGCATCGGCGCTGCCGCTGCAAAAACCTATGCTGCGCACGGTGCAACCGTTCTGCTGCTGGGCAAGACCGAAGCCAACCTGACCCAGGTCTACGACGAAATCGAAGCGGCCGGCCATCCACAACCGGCCGTCATCCCGTTCAACCTCGAAACTGCCCTGCCCCATCAGTACGATGAACTGGCCGCGATGATCGAAACCGAGTTCGGCCACCTCGACGGTTTGCTGCACAACGCCTCGATCATTGGCCCGCGCACACCAATCGAACAGCTCTCCGGCGAAAACTTCATGCGCGTGATGCAAGTCAACGTCAACGCGATGTTCATGCTCACCAGCACGCTGTTGCCGCTGCTCAAGCTGTCCCAGGATGCCTCGGTGGTGTTCACCTCCAGCAGTGTCGGGCGCAAAGGGCGTGCGTATTGGGGCGCTTACGGCGTTTCAAAATTCGCC
Source organism: Pseudomonas sp. Irchel s3b5 (assembly GCF_900187435.1). Lineage (NCBI taxonomy): Bacteria > Pseudomonadati > Pseudomonadota > Gammaproteobacteria > Pseudomonadales > Pseudomonadaceae > Pseudomonas > Pseudomonas sp. Irchel s3b5. The sequence goes on along the minus strand of NZ_FYDY01000027.1, from coordinate 42,681 downwards.
ACCGAAGGCCTGATGCAAACCCTGGCCGACGAAGTCGACACTGTGGCGCCGGTTCGCTCCAACAGCATCAACCCGGGCGCAACCCGCACCAGCATGCGCGCCCAGGCTTATCCTGGGGAAAACCCACTGAACAACCCGACGCCCGAAGAGATCATGCCGGTCTACCTGTACCTGATGGGTCCGGACAGTACCGGCGTCAACGGCCAGGCTTTTAACGCTCAATAACTGCCGTGTGTCGCTTTCCCTGTTGCGCCGATTCTCGTCGCAGCAGGGAAAGACCGCTGAATGACTGTCCCTTCTTGTCAAAAAACTGTCGAAAAGACCTTGGCAGACCTTTAGGTCTTTGTACATCCAATTGATTTAGTTAGCATTTTATTCGTCTGAACCGAATGGCACGACTTTCGCTCTAAGTTTGCTCAGACACGCAATGTGATGGCAGGTGGGCGAAGCTTGAGTTGATAGGTTACTCGCTATCAGCAAAAGCAGATTAGACTTGTACGAAATGTCCTACGGGACTGACGGACCAGTACGACGCGCAGCCCAAAGCCGCTCTCACCCTGCTTGTAAGACAGTCTTACTGCCTAGGGGCGCACGCCTTATGAAACCACCTTCCCAGACCAACGCAATTGACTTTGATAGCGCCAAATTGCAACGCCTGGGCTTTGGTCAACAGCCTCCCTTTCTGGAAAGGCCAGTCAGCCTTGCGCACCTGCGTCAACAACTTGGCTTGCAACTGCAAACCAGCCTTGAACCGCAGCGTATCCTCGGTATTTTCTTTCGCGAAGTTCAGCGCAGGGTGCCGCTGGACGCCTTGAGTTACCAGCACACCAGCAGTGACCTGCGCCTGGAGCTCGGTCAACGCGGCCACCACTCCCTCAGCTATAGCCTGAGCCATGAGGGCGAACATTTGGGTGAGCTGGTTTTTCGTCGCAATCAGCGCTTCAACGAAGAGGAACAGGCCAATCTGGAGTCCCTGTTGGCAGCGTTGCTCTATCCGATGCGTAACAGCCTTCTGTATCGCGCCGCGACCCAAAGCGCATTACGTGACCCGCTGACGGACACCGGCAACCGCATCGCCATGGATCAGACGCTGCAACGGGAAATCGAACTTTCCCGTCGCCACTTGCACCCCCTGTCGGTGCTGATGCTGGACATCGATCATTTCAAGCAAATCAACGACACCTACGGACACAGTGCCGGCGACCAAGTGCTCAAGGCCGTTGCCGCCTCAATCAAGAGCCAGCTGCGTAACGTGGACATGGTGTTTCGCTATGGCGGCGAAGAGTTCCTGATCCTGCTGTCCAACACCACCCGCGAAGCTGCGGCGATGGTCGGTGAGCGACTGAGGTTTGCAACGCAGACTGCGGATTACTCGGTCGACGGCCATTCGATTGAACTGACCGTCAGCCTCGGCTGCTCGACCTTGCTACCGGGCGAGTCTGCCGACAGCCTGTTGCGACGTGCTGACAGTGCGATGTACGTGGCCAAGCGCGAGGGGCGCAATCGGTTGGCAATGGCGGGCTGAACCCTTCGCCACAACGCAAAACAATGCGGGAGCGAACCTGCTCGCGATGACGGAACATCAGTTGGTATCCATACCGTCTGATACACCGCTATCGCGAGCAAGCTTGCTCCCACAGGTTTACTGCAAGATTGTTAAATCAGCTTTCTGCCAACGCCATTCGCTCGTGTACGACCGGTGCTTTTTCCGCGTGTTCCAACTGCATGCAGCGCTCAAGAAACAGGTACATGTAGTCGTAGCTCTTGCACACGGCCATGCGTAATTCCGCCTGCAAGGATGCGCTCGGACTCGTACCAGCCAATGTGCAGATGATTTCCAGGGCTTCCCAGGGATGGGCATCGTCATACTGGGCATGCATCTTCAGCCACTTCATCGCCCGCTTGCGATCTTCCTCGGGAAACGACGCCGCATAGACGCCATTGGAACAGACTACGGCCGACCACTCACCGGTAGCCCCTTCAATGGCGTAGTTGGTGGCGGCAATGGCAACGATCAGCGAATCCGACGAACTGGTGTGCCAACACCAATGGCTCAAGGCGTGAAGTTCAGGGGCAACCTGTTGCACCTGCAACTCTTCCAGGCTGACCCCATGCGCTCGGCTCCAGTGCACCCAATAATCGGCGTGGTTCAATTCGACGCGAATGTTGCGCATCAGCCACCGACGCGCCATGTCCTCGCCGGGATGACGGGCAAAACGGGTCTTGGTGAGGTTTTGTGCCATATACAACGCGAACTGTTCGACCACCGGCCAGCCACCGATCAGGTAGTGGCGCATGGTCTTCGCACTGAGTTTGTTGTCTCGCATGCGCTGATACAGTTCATGTTCGACAACCCGGCGCTTGCTCTCGCTGCAATCCTGAATCAGGCGCTGGGCCCAGTCGGGATAACTTGCAGCTTCCATGAGGGGTCCGGTCCTGTTGAATGTGTCTATCACTGTCGAGCTCCTTTTGATGGTGATTTTCAGGATCGGCGAGAGACTTCAACGGAACGTGCCAGGCGCCTTGAACAGCAAAGGCTGAGGCCTGGCAGGACGACTTTGTAAACTGTCGCAGGTAAACGGATGCGGGTGTTCAATCACATACCCTTGAGCGTAATCCACCCCGATCTCCAGCAATGCCTGCTCAATCTGGGGCGTTTCAACAAACTCGGCAATCGTACGCTTACCCATGACATGCCCGATGTGATTGATCACTTCGACCATGGCGCGGTTAATCGGGTCGTCCAGCATATCCTTTACGAAACTCCCGTCGATCTTCAGGAAGTCTACAGGCAAATGTTTCAGGTACGCGAACGAGGACATTCCGGCACAAAAGTCGTCAAGCGAAAAATGGCAACCCAAGCCTTTGAGTTCATTAATGAATCTGATTGCGCTGGGAAGATTTGAAATTGCGCTGGTTTCAGTAATTTCAAAACAAATCATTTCAGGCGGAATCGAGTACGCAATGAACTGTTCCCGCAGGAAGTCCAGAAACGCCTCGTCTCCTATCGTCGCGCCTGACAGATTAATCGCACACATGGCCAGCGGCCCCTGGCGCTGCTCGGCCCGGCACTGGGCGATGACCTTGAACACGTTCTCCACGACCCAGCGGTCGAGTGAACTCATCAGTCCATAGCGCTCGGCAGCGGGAATGAAACTGTCGGGCAGAATCATGCGCCCGGTCTCATCATGCAAACGCAGCAAAATCTCGATATGCCCGCCGTCCTTGTCGACGTGACCCAGCGGTACGATTTCCTGGGCATAGAGGCAGAAGCGGTCGTCTTCCAATGCCAGGTGCAGGCGCTGCACCCAGGCCATTTCGCCGAAACGCAGGGACAGTTCAGAGTCGTCCGGGTGATAGACCTGAACCCGGTTACGACCCTTTTCCTTGGCCATGTAGCAGGCCATGTCGGCGCTGCGAAGCGAGGCCTCCAGCGTGGTCGGATTCTGCGCAATATGCACCAGCCCGATACTCACGGTCGTTACAAAGGGCCGACCTTTCCAGACAAAGTGCAGGTTTTGCACGGTCTGGCGCAGGCCCTCGGCAATTTTTTCCGCAGCTTCCAACGAACAGTTTTCCAGCAAGATGCCGAATTCGTCACCGCCGAGGCGGGCCAGGGTATCGCCTTCGCGCAACCCGGATTGCAACAGCGCGCAAATGTGTCGCAACAGTTCATCGCCCGCCGCGTGCCCGCAGGTGTCGTTGACCAGCTTGAACTGATCGAGATCGAGGAACATCAGGGCATGGCGCCCTGCGTACCGCGTCAGATTGTGCAGCGCCTGCTCCAGTCGATACTCGAACTCGCGACGATTGGCGAGCCCGGTCAGCGCATCATGGGTGGCCTGCCAGGACAGATTGGCGATGTACTGCCGCTCCTGGGTCATGTCGTGCAACACCAACACCGTCCCGCTGACCTTGCCGGCATTGCGGATCGGCGCGCCCACCAGCGTGACCGACACCGTGCTGCCGTCCAGGCGCTGGATCACCTTGGAATGCTTACTGCCTCCGCTGAGCTGGCCGCTCAAGATGTGCTCGATCAACGTAAAGCCATCGGCCTGGGCATTTTCATCCAGCAGGTTGAACAACGCCGCCAGCGGCAAGCCCGTCGCCTGCTCGGCTTTCCAGTGGGTCAGCGCCTCGGCGGCCGGGTTCATGTAAGCGATAGCGCCCGAGACATCCGTGGTGATGACCCCGTCGCCAATCGATTGCAGTGTGATCTGCGCCCGCTCCTTCTCCATTTGCAGCGCATCGGCGAAGGCGTGGCGTTGCTTGAGCAGTTTATGGGTACGCATCAGTGCCAGCACGATCAAGCCCAGCGCGGTGGCCAGGTTTGTCCCCAGCAACAGGCGAAGTATCATCCGCGAGCCTTCACCCAACGCGTCGCTGAAGGCTTTTGCCACAGGCGTAACGCCTTCGTTGATGGCGAGAATCTGTTCTTTCCAGCGTTGGATATCGGCGTGCGTTGCCTGATTGGCGATGATGCCCTGATGCATCTCCCGGGCAACCTCATCGAGCCGGACCAGATAGGAGTCTCCGAAGGCCCAGAGTTCGATGGCTTTCTCGAGATAACTGAAATGGCGGAAGTTGAGGTACAGCCAGACCAGACTGGAAACGTCGTCGGGATGGTTGCCACCCTTGAGGATGGCTATCCGCGCAGCTTCGATGTCCGGCGGTTGATGGTCCAGCGCCATCCGCAACTCGTGGCCTCCCTGAGGCACCGAAATGACGGTCTGGTACTTGCGGAAAATCGCCTCGTCACGGCTGTCGCCATAGAGGTTCAGGTAATAGATCGCGTCTTTCTGGCCCTTGGACCACAAGCTTTCACCGGCAACATAACCACGCACCGCCGACAGTACATAAAGGCTCACGCCGCCCAACAGGGCCTGAAACAACACGACGGCGATAAATGGCCAGACGATGCCCAACAACCGCGGCGTTCCGAGTGTCCGTGCTTGATTCATGAGGTCCCTTGTTTTTTAGCACCGCTTGCTCGCCATCCTGACGAAATCGCTACAGCTAGACTAAGGTGCGATTGCAGTCCAGGCAAGCGACAGACCTTGCCTGGAGGTAGCTGCGCCGGGGTTCCCCATGAACTCGCCATTTCGTTACAACTGCTGCAGATGCCCATAAAGCTTGGCGTACAAACCACCATCGGCGATCAGTTGCTGGTGGTCGCCATCTTCGGCAATTTGTCCGCCGTCGAATACCAGCACGCGATCGGCCTGTTTCACCGCAGAGAGTCGATGGGCAATGATCAGCGTGGTGCGATTGCTCAGGAAACGCGCCAGCGCCTGATGCAGGTTGTATTCGGTGGCGGCATCCAATGCGGAGGTGGCCTCGTCGAGGATCACCACTTTGGGTTCGGCCAATACCATCCGGGCAATCGCCAGGCGTTGGCGCTGACCGCCGGATAAACGCACGCCGGATCGCCCGACGATGCTGTCCAGGCCATTGGGCAACTCGCGGACCGTGCTGTGCAGCTGCGCGATTTCCAGGGCCTGCCAGCACGCCTCGTCGCTGCGCTCACGGCCCATGGTCAGGTTGGCCCGAATGGTGTCGTTGAACAGCGCCGGGTGTTGAAGCACCACGGCGACGTTTTCCCGCACGGTTTCCAGGCCGATCTCTTGCTGGGTCGAGCCGCCGAAGCGGATGGTCCCGGCCAGTGGCGTGTACAAGCCCAGCAGCAATTGCACCAGCGTGCTCTTGCCGCCGCCACTGGCACCGACGATCGCGACCTTCTCACCGGGAGCGATGGACAGGTTCATCTGGTTCAAGACCAGTTCGTCACCGTAACCAAAACTCAATCCCTGCACTTCAAGTCCGACCGTCTCGCGACCGTTGAACGGATCGACGCCGCCCGGATACTCGGGCTCATCGGCACGGGACAGCAACTCGTTGATCCGCGACAACGCACCGCCGGCGGCGTAGTAGGCATATTGCAGGTTCAGCAGTTGTTCCACCGGGCCGATCATGAACCAAAGGTAACTGAACACCGCGAGCATCTGGCCGATGGACAGGTCGGAGAACAGCACGGTGAGCATCGCCGCCGCACGGAAAATATCGATACCGAACTGGAACAGCAAACCGCTGGCACGGTTCGAGGCATCGGTTTTCCACTGCGAGTTCACCGCGTAATCACGGACTTCCCGGGCACGTTGCCCGAGGCGACCGAGGAAGAACCCCTGCCGGTTGCCGGCGCGCACTTCCTGGATGGAATCCAGTGTTTCGGTCAATGCCTGGGTGAAGCGCGAAGTGCTGTCGTTCTCGAGTTTTTTCAGGTGTTTGACCCGCTTGCCCAACTGCACCGTGGCGTAGATCACCAGCGGATTGAACAGCAGAATCAGCAGCGCCAGTTTCCAGTGCATCCACATCAGAATGCCAGCGGTGCCGACCAGGGTCAGCATGGCCACAAGGAAGCGACTGAGGGTTTCGCCGACGAATTTGTCCAGGGTGTCGAGATCTGTGACCAAATGCGTGGTCACCGTGCCGCTGCCCAGGCTCTCGTATTCACCGAGCGAGATGCGCTTGAGTCGTTCGATCAGGCGCAAGCGAATGCGGTAGACGATGTCTTTGGCCAACGCGGCGAACAATCGCGCCTGCACCACGTTGAACAGCAAGGCCGAACAGCGCAGGACCAGGGTCACCACCAGCATCAGGCCGATGTAGCCCGCGGCTTTTTGCCAAACCTCGGGCAGCGCGAGGTTCATGACTTTCAGTGCAGAATCGCCGTGCCCCAGCAGCACTTCGTCCACCAGTAACGGCAACAGCAACGGGATCGGCACGCTGCACAGCGTCGCGAGCACGGCCACGCCGTTGGCGATCCACAGGGACTTTTTATGATGCAGGGCCAGGCGGCGGATTTCCGCCCAGCTCAGACGGTCGACACGTTTTTCGGTTGGAACATCGTCGGGCAGGTCATGCACAGGCGGCGCGCTCCAGCCAACGGCCGAGGAGCGGGGACAGCTCGTTCAGTGGCTGATAACCATTGGTCAGCAGCGCCAATTGGCCGTTACGTTCAGCCAGCAGGGTCGGAAAACCGGCGATGCCCAGGTCTTGCACCCAAGTGAAATCGGCTTCGGTGGCGGTGTGCATATCGGCACGGTCGAACGCGGCAGCGAACTCGATACGCGGCACACCAGCCTGCTCGGCCAGTTCCACCAACACGCTGGCACGGGTGACATCCCGACCTTCGGCATAAAACGCGTGCTGAATCAGCCCCAGCAGTTTCCAGGCACAATCCGGCGCGAGGCTGCGCGCTGTCACCAATGCCCGGCAGGCCGGCTCGGTGTCGTAGACAAAACCGTCCGGCAACGCCCCTTCGAGTTTGAAGGGCTGGCCGGTGGCCTCGGTGACCGCCTGCCAGTGCTCAAGAATGTAGCGCCGGGTGGTCGGTTCCAATGCCGAGCCGCTGCCGGTGCGCAAACCACCCACGATCAGATGCACCTCCACGCCGGCGGCTTGCGCCTGCTCGACCAATGCATTGGCGACCGGGGCAAACCCCCAACACCAGGAACACATCGGATCCATCACATAGAGCAGGCGCGCAGACATGGTTCAGACCTCGGAAGGTGCTTGCTTATAGTTGTAGCCGATCGGGTGCGGCTGGTTACGGGCTTTGGCCAGTTCGATCTGCTTTTGCCGATCGATGGCGCTGCGACGGGTTTTTTCGCTCAATTTATCCCAGCAATGCGGGCAGCTGATACCGGCCACGTAATGCTCGGAAGCGCGATCTTCAACGCTGACTGGCGTGCGGCAGGCATGGCATTGATCGTAATCGCCTTCACTCAAGTCGTGGCGAACCGTCACGCGGTTATCGAACACGAAGCAGTCGCCCTGCCATTTGGTTTCTTCCTGCGGCACCTCTTCGAGGTACTTCAGGATACCGCCCTTGAGGTGATAGACCTCACCGTAACCTTCGTTGAGCATGTAGCTCGAGGCCTTCTCGCAGCGAATGCCGCCGGTGCAGAACATCGCAACCTTCTTGTGCACGGCCGGGTCGAAGTTGGCTTTGATGTAGTCGGGAAATTCGCGAAAACTGGTGGTTTTCGGGTCGATGGCGCCTTCGAAGGTGCCGATCGAGACTTCGTAATCGTTACGGGTATCGATCAACAACACTTCCGGATCGCTGATCAACGCGTTCCAGTCCTGTGGATCAACGTAGGTGCCGACCTTTTTGTTCGGGTCCACGCCTTCAACGCCGAGGGTGACGATTTCTTTCTTGAGTTTGACTTTGGTGCGGTAGAACGGCTGCTCGTCGCAGTACGACTCTTTGTGGTCGATGTCGTCCATGCGCGGGTCGTTCTTGAGCCAGGCCATCAGCCCGTCGATGCCTTCGCGGCTACCGGACACGGTGCCGTTGATGCCTTCTTCGGCGATCAGCAGCGTGCCTTTGATGCCGTTGTCGACCATTGCTTGCAGCAGGGGCTCGCGCAGGGCGACGTAATCTTCCAGGGTGACGAACTTATACAGTGCCGCCACGACAATCTGTTGTGTCATGGGTAAATCTCCAGGTGGCTACCCTCGTAAGGGGTGAACCGGATGCGAAAAAAAACGCGCCGGGTGAGCGGCGCGTTGGGCATTCTAACAAAAATAAAGCCATCCCTGTAGGAGCTGACGCCCGCTTGCGGTTTGCCAGCGATAGCGATCTCGAGGACGCCATCGCCAGCAAGCCGGCTCCTACAGGTGAACGTGCAGCTTATTAGTGCTTGCTGCCGCCAGCACAGGTCGGCGAGGCCGGAGCCGCGTCGATCTGTGCCCACTCCTCTGGCGTGTAGGTATGCAGCGCCAACGCATGGAACTCGCCCATCAGCTCGCCGAGCGTGCCGTAGACTTTCTGGTGGCGCTTGACCCGGTTCAGGCCTTCGAACTGCGCGCTGACCACCACGGCCTTGTAGTGGGTCTGCAACCCACGGCTGTGCATGTGGCTTTCATCCAGCACTTGCAGATGCTCTGGCTGAAGCAGGGCCAGCGTCGATTCGATGCGTTGTTGCATGGTCATACCGGACTCCGCTTAAGGCTTTTTCTTGGCTGGAGCGGCGGCGCCTTTCGGATCCAGCTCGGTCGTCATGTCAGCCAACAGCTTGTTGACCACCGGCACGGCGCTTTCCAGCTTGGCCTGGGTCATTTGGGCCGACTGCTGAGTCAGCTGCGGCATTTTTTCCAGGACTTTCTTGCCCAGTGGCGACTTGTAGAAGGCAACCAGGTCCTTGAGTTCGGATTCGCTGAAGTTGCTGGTGTACAGCTTGATCATTTCAGGCTTGAGCTTGTTCCAGCCGATGGCCTGGTCCAGGGCGGCGTTGGCCTTGGCCTGGTAGGTTTCCAGCACGGCTTTTTTCGACTCTGGAGCTTTGGTCTGGGCAAAACGTTGAGCAAACATCTGCTGTACTTGCATGTACACCGGAGTGCCCAGCTTGTCAGCGTGCGCCAGGGTCAGGAAAGCCTCGGCACTGGCGTTATGGCTGGCGGTGTCGGCAAAAACCTGGCCGCTGGCGCAGACCAAAGCAACGGCGGTACAGATGGCACGAAGACGAGTCATCGAGTTTCCTTTTCTAGCTGACGAGGTAAAACCCCAAGGGCGACCATTCTGCGCCTAAAAAAGTGTGTCGCTCAACCCCAAGCCTTGCCGGCCCTGATTTAGGGGGGTTGAATGGGTGAAATCCAGACCGATGGAACCACGGCCGGTGATCACGGCCTAAACTGCGCAATCGGACCTACCAGGAGTGTGCAAGATGAGCCGTATCGAAACCGACAGCCTCGGCCAGGTTGAAGTCCCGGATGAAGCCTATTGGGGTGCTCAGACGCAACGCTCGCTGATCAATTTCGCCATTGGCAACGAACGCATGCCGATGGCGGTACTGCACGCCCTGGCACTGATCAAGAAAGCCGCGGCCCGGGTCAACGATCGCAACGGTGACATCCCGGCCGACATCGCCCGGCTGATCGAACAGGCGGCCGACGAAGTGCTCGACGGCGAACATGACGACCAGTTTCCGTTGGTGGTCTGGCAGACCGGCAGCGGCACCCAGAGCAACATGAACGTCAACGAAGTGATCGCCGGGCGCGCCAACGAACTGGCCGGTAACCCGCGCGGCGGCAAGACGCCGGTGCACCCCAACGATCACGTCAATTGCTCCCAGAGTTCCAACGACAGCTTCCCCACCGCCATGCACATCGCTGCCGTCCAGGCCGTTCAGCAGCATTTGCTGCCGGCGATCAGCGAATTGTCCGGCGGGCTCGCCGAGTTGGCTGCGCGCCATATGAAACTGGTCAAGACCGGCCGCACCCACATGATGGATGCGACCCCCATCAGCTTCGGCCAGGAAATCTCCGCGTTCATCGCGCAACTGGATTACGCCGAACGGGCGATCCGCAGTTCCCTGCCCGCGGTCTGTGAACTGGCCCAGGGCGGCACGGCGGTCGGCACCGGGCTCAACTCGCCCCACGGTTTTGGTGAAGCCATTGCCGCTGAACTGGCCGCCCTTTCCGGCTTGCCGTTCATCACCGCACCCAACAAATTTGCCGCCCTCGCCGGCCATGAGCCGTTGACCACGCTGTCCGGTGCGCTGAAAACCCTCGCCGTGACGCTGATGAAAATCGCCAATGACTTGCGTCTGCTGGGCTCCGGGCCACGCGCCGGTTTCGCCGAAGTAAAACTGCCGGCCAACGAACCGGGCAGTTCGATCATGCCGGGCAAGGTCAACCCGACCCAGTGCGAAGCGCTGTCGATGCTGGCCTGTCAGGTGCTGGGCAATGACGTCGCCATCGGTTTTGCCGCCAGTCAGGGTCACCTGCAATTGAACGTGTTCAAACCGGTGATCATCCACAATCTGCTGCAATCGATCCGCCTGCTGGGCGATGGTTGCAGCAACTTCCAGCAGCACTGCATCGCCGGCCTGGAACCGGATGCCGAGAAAATGGCTGAGCATCTGGAACGTGGACTGATGCTGGTGACGGCGCTCAATCCGCACATCGGTTATGACAAATCGGCCGAGATTGCCAAGAAGGCTTACAGCGAAGGGCTGACCTTGCGGGAAGCGGCGCTGCAACTCGGGTATCTGACGGATGAAGAGTTCGATGCGTGGGTGCGGCCGGAGAATATGCTGGAGGGCGGGGCCAAGGGCTGAGATTTGCAGTGAAGCGAAAAGATCGCAGCCTGCGGCAGCTCCTACATGTGAATGTTCCCTGTAGGAGCTGCCGCAGGCTGCGATCTTTTGATCTTCAGGCCATCCGTAACTTCCGAGCCTTCAACCCGGCAATCAAAGAAGGCCCCAACGCCACCAGCGCCGAACCCAACACCACCAGCACCGCCCCGCCATAACCAAGACCATTGATGGTCTCGGCATGCACGAAGTCCGGCCATAACCAGGCCGCCACGGCGACCGCTGCGAAGGTCACCAGCGGCGTAATCGCCAACGTCGCACTGACCCGAGACGCCTCCCAATGCGCCAACGCTTCGGCGAACGCGCCATAGGCAATCAGGGTGTTCAGGCAGCACGCCAACAGCAACCAGCCTTGCAACGGGCTCAATTGCAGCGCTTCCAGCGGATGCACCCACGGCGTCAGCAACGCCGCGCAAAACAGGTAGATCACCATCATCACCTGCAGCGAATTCCACACCGTCAGCAATTGCTTCTGGCCCAATGCATAGAAGGTCCAGACCGTGGACGCCAACAGCACCAACAGGACGCCGGCGGTGTAGTCGGTCAGCGACGTCAGCAGTTCACTCAAGCGCTGATTGAAAAACAGCCCGAAGCCGATCAGCAGCACCAGCAAACCAAGCCCCTGCCCCAGGCTGAAGCGTTCCTTGAACACAAACACACTGGCGATCAGCAACATGATCGGCCCCATCTGCACCACCAGTTGCGCGGTGCCGGGGCTCAGCAGGTTCAGGCCCATCAGATACAGCACGTAGTTACCCACCAGACCGAGCACCGCCATCAACACCAGCCAGCCTCCGCGTGGGCCGAGCGCTTTGCGGCTGGGCAGGCGATTGGTCGCGGCCAGGTAAATGAACAGGCAGCCGCCAGATACCGCCAGACGAAACCAGGTCACCGTGACCGGGTCCATCACCAGCAGCACTTGTTTGAGTTTGATCGGCAGGATTCCCCACAACAACGCGGTCAACAAGGCCAGAAACAGACCGTAAACCCAGCGACCCGATGAAATGTGCATGTGAACCCCAAAAGCCTTATGGCAAGAAGCGACATTCTAGGCGCTGGGGCGTGTGGCACACAGGGACAGTTTGGAACTGGCCGCGGATGAAACTGTGCGGGTCGCAACATTAATCTGGCGCAATGCCGTCGATCTGGCCATCAGGCGCCACAACTGCTTCTTGGCTGAAGGGGGACTAGAAAAATCGCGTCGACTTCATCGCTAGCAGGCTAGCTCCCACACTGGATCCGTGTCGCCCATCAGATCCCTGTGGGAGCTAGCCTGCTAGCGATAGCTATTGAACAGTCGCTACACATCCGAGGTGTTTAACGCACCGCTTCAAACAGCCCGGTAGCTCCCATCCCGCCGCCCACGCACATGGTGACGATGCCGTAACGCAGGTTTCGTCGCTGCAACTCGCGCACCAGATGCCCGACCTGACGCGAACCGGTCATGCCGAACGGGTGGCCGATGGAAATAGAGCCGCCGTTGACGTTGTACTTGTCGTTGTCGATTTCCAGCCGATTGCGGCTGTACAGGCACTGCGAAGCGAAGGCCTCATTGAGTTCCCACAGGTCGATATCGGCAATCTGCAAGCCCTTGGCCTTGAGCAGTTTCGGCACAGAGAACACCGGGCCGATGCCCATCTCGTCCGGCTCGCAACCGGCCACCGCAAAACCGCGGAAGAACGCCTTCGGCTTGAGCCCCAGTTCCAGGGCTTTTTCCAGGCTCATCACCAGGGTCATGGACGCACCGTCGGACAACTGCGAAGAGTTGCCGGCCGTGATCGAGCCGTCCTCGGCGAACACCGGTTTCAACCCGGCGAGGCTTTCCAGTGTGGTGTCGGGACGGTTGCAGTCATCACGATCGACGATGCCGTCGACGATCTGCACCTGCCCGGTGACCTTGTCTTCGACGCGGTACTTCACCGCCATCGGCACGATCTCGTCATCGAACAACCCGGCAGCCTGGGCCTGCGCAGTGCGTTGCTGGCTTTGCAGGGCGTATAGGTCCTGTTCTTCGCGGCTGACGTTGTAGCGACGCGCGACGATTTCGGCTGTCTGGCCCATCGGGAAGTAAATGCCCGGCACCTGTTCCTTGAGCAGCGGATTGATCAGGTTGTCGGTGTTGACGCTTTTCATGGTCAGGCTGATGGATTCGACGCCGCCGGCGACGATGATGTCGCTGCAACCCGAGGCGATCTGGTTCGCGGCAATGGCGATCGCCTGCAAACCGGATGAACAGAAGCGGTTGAGGGTCATGCCGGCGGTGCCGACGCCCAGGCGCGACAACACCGCGACATTACGACCGATGTTGAAGCCTTGCGCGCCTTCGTTGGAGCCGGCGCCGACGATGCAGTCCTCGACGCTGGCCGGGTCGATGCCCGTGCGTGCCAACAGCGAGTCGACACAGTGCGCCGCCATGTCATCAGGACGAGTCATGTTGAATTTGCCGCGAAAGGATTTGGCCAGGCCGGTCCGCACGCTGTCGACGATCACCACTTCACGCATGGCATACCTCATTGTTGTTGTCGGTTGAGAGTGGACCGAGCATAAGTCCACCCCTTTACCGACCGCGACAATCATTCACCCCGCGTATGCGTAACCATCGGTTCAATCCTCATCTTTTTGCTTTTTGCGGTCATGACGGTCAGCCGTTTCGAACGCTTCTTCCATCGCCCGATTGATCGTGCGCAACACCTTGACCCGCGCCCAGCGCTTGTCGTTGGCTTCGATCAGGGTCCAGGGTGCAATCTCGGTGCTGGTGCGGTCGACCATGTCGCCGACGGCCAGACGGTAGTCATCCCATTTTTCGCGGTTACGCCAGTCGTCTTCGGTGATCTTGAAGCGCTTGAACGGAATCTGCTCACGCTCCTGGAAACGCTCCAGTTGCGTCTGTTTGTCGATGGCCAGCCAGAACTTGACCACAATCACCCTGGCCTCGGTGACCTGCTCTTCGAAATCGTTGATTTCGCTGTAGGCACGCAGCCAGTCCGCCGGGCTGCAATAACCTTCGATGCGTTCCACCAACACCCGGCCATACCAGGAGCGGTCGAACACGGTGAATTTTCCTCGCGCCGGCAGGTGTCGCCAGAAACGCCACATGTACGGCTGCGCGCGTTCCTCTTCCGTGGGCGCGGCAATCGGCACGATGTTGTACTGACGCGGATCGAGTGCCGCCGCGACCCGCCGGATCGCCCCGCCCTTACCCGCCGCGTCATTGCCTTCAAACACGGCGACCAGAGCGTGCCGGCGCATGCGTTTGTCACGCATCAATCCGGAAAACCGCGCCTGCTCGGTCACCAATTGCTCTTCGTAGTCGCTTTTGTCCAGGCGCAGTTTCAAATCCAGGGCATCGAGCAGGTTCACTTGATCGACGCTGGGGAACACGGGCGCGGCGCTGACTTTTGCCGGATGGATCTTCGGTCGTTTCAATGCAAGATGCAGGCTGTCGAGCAAAATCTTGCCCACCACCAGGCTGCGATAGCGCGCATCCATCCCGGCGATCACATGCCACGGCGCGTAGTCGCGACTGGTCCGTCGCAGGACACGTTCTCCGAACTTCACGAACCGGTCGTAGGTTTGCGATTGCTGCCAGTCCAGCGGGCTGATGCGCCAGCTGTGCAACGGGTCGTCGGCCAAGGCCTTGAGGCGTGCTTTCATCTGTTTTTTGGAGAGGTGGAACCAGAATTTGACGATCAGCGCGCCTTCATCGCAGAGCATCTTCTCCAGCCGCTCGGCGGCGTTGATGCTTTGGTCCAGGCGCGGATCCTTGATCTGGCCATGAACCCGCGACTGCAACATCTGGCTGTACCAGTTGCCGAAGAAAATCCCCATGCGCCCCTTGGCCGGAAGCATTCGCCAGTAACGCCAGGCCGGTGGCCGTGCCAGTTCCTCGTCGGTTTGCTGATCGAAGGTGCGGACCTCGATCAGACGCGGGTCCATCCACTCGTTGAGCAGCTTGACCGTCTCGCCTTTGCCGGCACCCTCGATGCCATTGATCAGAATGATCACCGGAAACCGGCTCTGCTGACGCAGTTCAAATTGCGCTTCGAGCAAGGCTTCGCGCAGGGCAGGTACTTCGGCGTCATAGGTTTCTTTATCGATGACGTGATCGATTTCGGCAGATTCAAACATGGACGGCTCCCTTCCAGATGTGAGCAAGACTAGCGGATTGACCTCTCCTGCGTGGGAGAAATCCATCCTTGAGGCAGATAGGCAATCTGTGGCGAGGGAGCTTGCTCCCGTTGGACGGCAACGCCGTCCCGAGAATCAGCGCCAACCATTTGCGGCTGCAAAGCGTCGTGTATCCAGAAACACTGGGGGTCAGTCACTACTACAACTTGGTCGCGTTGCTTCAGGGTTGCTTCGCAACCAACGGGGGCAAGCCCCCTCACCACAGGCTAGAATGGCCGCCTTGCCGTTGCCGAGCCTGCCATGAAACCTGTATTGCCCCACGCCCAACTCGACTGGGACGACCAAGGTCGCCCGTACTCGCGTGTGTTCGATGATGTGTATTTCTCCGATAAATCGGGGCTGGACGAAACGCGCTACGTGTTTATCGAACAGAACCGCTTGGCCGAGCGCTTTGCAGCGCTGCCGGAGGGCGGGCGTCTGGTCATTGGTGAGACGGGGTTTGGTACGGGGCTGAATTTTCTGTGTGCCTGGCAGGTGTTCGAACAACACGCCGCGGCCGGTGCGCGGCTGCATTTTGTCAGTGTCGAAAAGTACCCGCTGAGCCATGACGACCTGCAACGCGCCTTGGCGTTGTGGCCGGAACTCAAGGTGTTCGCCGATCAACTGCTGGCGCAGTACGTGGCAATCCATCAAGGTTTCCAGCGCCTGGTGCTGGACGGCGGCCGTGTCACCCTGACCCTGCTGATCGGCGATGCGCTGGAGCAACTGCCGCAACTCGACGCACAGATCGACGCCTGGTTTCTCGACGGTTTCGCCCCGGCGAAAAACCCGGACATGTGGACCGCCGAACTGTTCGCCGAACTCGCGCGCCTGGCCGCTCCCGACTCGACCATCAGCACGTTCACCAGCACCGGCTGGGTCCGGCGCCTGCTGAACGCCGCGGGTTTCAAGATGAAGCGCACGCCGGGGATCGGCCACAAGTGGGAAATTCTGCGCGGCGTGTTTCTCGGTTGGCCGCAGGAACTCCCGGCACCCGCACCGCCCAAACCATGGTTCGCTCGTCCTAGACCTTTGGATGGTGAACGTCGTGCCCTGGTGATCGGTGCCGGCCTGGCCGGTTGTGCCAGTGCCGCAAGCCTGGCGGCACGCGGCTGGCAAGTGACCTTGCTGGAGCGTCACGATGCGCTGGCGCAGGAGGCTTCGGGCAATCCGCAAGGTGTGTTGTATCTGAAACTGTCGGCCCACGGTACGGCGTTATCGCAACTGATTATCAGCGGTTTCGGTCATACCCGGCGTGTACTTGAACACTTGCACCGTGGTGTCGATTGGGATGGCTGCGGGGTCCTGCAACTGGCGTTCAATGCCAAGGAGGCCGAGCGTCAGGCGCAATTGGCCAGCGCGTTTCCTGAGCACCTGTTGCAATTGCTCGATCGGGAACAGGCGCAAAGCCGTGCAGGTATCGATCTGCAATCCGGTGGATTGTTCTACCCGGAAGGCGGGTGGGTCCATCCACCCGCCTTGTGCCAATGGCAAACGCAACACCCCGGCATTGAGTTGCTGACCCACCATGACGTGCTCGATTTACGCCGCTCGAACGGTCAATGGCAGGCTTGGGCGGATGACCGGTTATTGGCCGAGGCACCAGTTGTCGTGCTGGCCGGTGCGGCCGAAATCAAGCGATTCCCCTTCAGCCGTGAGCTGCCCCTCAAACGCATTCGCGGACAAATCACCCGCCTGCCCGAGACCGCGGCAAGTCGCAGCCTGAGCACGGTGGTCTGTGCCGAAGGTTATGTCGCACCGGCACGGTTGGGCGAGCACACCCTGGGGGCCAGTTTTGATTTTAATAGTGACGACCTGACCCCCACGGCTGCCGAACATCTCGGCAACCTGAAAATGCTTGAGGAAATCTCGCCGGACCTGCTTGCAAGGCTCGACGCGGACACCCTGCAAACTGAAGCGCTCGAAGGCCGTGCAGCGTTTCGCTGTACCAGCCCGGATTACCTGCCGATTGTCGGCCCACTGGCTGACGAAGAAGGGTTTATGCAGGCCTATGGCGCCCTGAGCAAGGACGCCCGGCGTATCCCGGACGTCCCTTGCCCCTGGCTGGAAGGTTTGTACGTCAACAGCGGTCACGGCTCGAGAGGATTGATCACTGCGCCGTTGTCAGGCGAGTTGCTCGCGGCCTGGCTCGATGACGAGCCCCTGCCCTTGCCCCGGGCAGTGGCAGAAGCCTGTCATCCGAACCGCTTCGCCTTGCGTCGATTGATCCGCGGCAAGGCCTGACAGGTCAATCCAGGACGAAGCAGGTTTTCGTTTCCTCGGCCTGGATAGCGGCCTTGGTCAGTTTCTCCACCAGCGTGGTCTCGGCCTGCTGCTGCTC
Source organism: Pseudomonas sp. Irchel s3b5 (assembly GCF_900187435.1). Classification (NCBI taxonomy): domain Bacteria; kingdom Pseudomonadati; phylum Pseudomonadota; class Gammaproteobacteria; order Pseudomonadales; family Pseudomonadaceae; genus Pseudomonas; species Pseudomonas sp. Irchel s3b5. The sequence goes on along the minus strand of NZ_FYDY01000027.1, from coordinate 25,014 downwards.
AACCTTGATGGTGTCGATCAGCGGCAGATATTTGTTCCCAAGCTTTGCCTCGCTTTCGAATGCCTTCTGCAAACGTTGATGAAAGGGCTCCGCGAGTTCGCTGAACTGTTCGCCATGATGGGTGCGCAAAAAGTTGACCCAGAACTCACGTCGACACAAATCCGCCGTCCGTTCAGAGGACAGATTTGCAGCGACCACCCGGTTGTACGCCGCGTCCAGGTCGTCGGTTGTCACGCCCGCAATCGAGGCATAACGCATATGCCTGGGTTGACCCATAAGATAGAGTCTTTCGGCCAGCCCGGTACGGAAAGCCAGCTCTACCTCGGTCGGCTCGAGGATGATCTTGGCTTTAGCCTTGGACTGGATATGTTCTCGAGCGATCCTGGCGATGTAATCCTGATTGAACTGGCTTCTCCCCAACCTCAACAACTGGGCCACCTCGTCGTGGGTATTGGCTGATTGCCGAACCATGCTGTCGAGTTCGACGGCGAGTTCGAGGTTGCTGAAGATCAACGCGGCAGAATCACCACAGCTGGATTTCTCAGCCATGACCAGCAGTCGTTCACACAGAGCCGGATCAGCCTGGGCGGCCTCAATCACACTCCAGACCCGGCGAGTCAAGTCTTCGCGTACATAGCGACTATCCGCCGAGCCTCCCACTTCTGCCAACAGACCGAAGAAACCCGCCGAATCGGGTTCGTTTTTCAGCGCCTGCCATGCGCGGTTGCGACTGGCATAGTTTTCTTCATAGGACTTTGCCATCCACAGCTCACGAGCCTTCAGCTCATCGATCACCGCGGTGTCATTGTCGAGATATCCCATGCCTTGGCCAGTCCTGTCTCGATAGGCTTGCAGCTTCGTCTGGCTGGCCTCGGACAATGGATTAAGACGCAGATTCACCACCTCGGCGAATTGTGCGGGAGCCTCAAACAGCCAGTCCGGCAACTCGCGGATCTGGTTCCCGCGCAGATTCACCATGTCCAGATAGGGCAAGCGGTTCAGCCCCAAAGGGAGCTCGGTGGCGTGAGTATTGCTCAACCCCAGAGAATGCAAACTGAACAGTTTGCGGATATCAGGCGTTGCACCGAGCCGATTGTCGGATAGGGACAACATGCGCAGCTCAGTCATGTCAGCGAGTTTGCGCAACGTGTGTTCTGTCAGGGTTATCTGATTGCGGTCCAAGCTCAATCGCTGCAGGTTGGGCATGTGCGAGAGCGCTTCCGGTAATCGCGTGAGTTTGTTTCCATCCAGTTCCAGATGGACAAGGCCTTTAAACGGTTTGAGGAAATACGCCAGCTCATCGCCCGCCTCCATGTCTTTGAGGTAGAGACTACGGACATGGGCAACATCCTGCTCGGTCAGCGTCGGCAACGGACCTGCCGGGTTTCGCTCCAGCTTGAGTGTGGTAGGCGATTGATATCCCAAACGAACCGGTGGCGTTATCCGGCGCCAGCAGTTTTCGATGGCATCGGCCACTTGACGACGGCTCACCCGGATATCGCCAAGCTGTCCCGACAGCTTTGCCATGTCCACTTCATTGTCGCGCCACACATGCAGCACTTGGCGCAACGTCTTGAGCTGCTGCTCGAGCGCCTTGATCCGATTGGCTCGTAACGTATGAGTACTGCCCGCTTCATCCAGAAAGGTTGAAGCCTGAGCGTCGGTGAACAACGGATAAAGCTTTCTGACTTTACGAATCAGGCCTCTTGAGTGCGAACCTGAACCGGAGGGGTCAGACAGAGCACACGAAGAGAGGTGCTCTGCTACTTCGCGGCGCTCGTTATCCAGCATTCGCCGGGTGCGTACCTGATCGCGGGGGGCCGCCGCCAACAACCTTGAGCGCAGCGTGGAGACATCCACTGTTTCCACTTCAGTGAATCCCATTCGGCTGCGCTGGGCTTGAGGCAACGCATGATAGATCGACTCGACCCGCTGTTTGTTTGTCGTGGTCGTCACCGCCGAGCCATCGCGTTGAGTGACCTGATAGCCATCGGCTGTTTTGACGATCACGCCCTTCAGCGCTGCATCCTCCTTTCCTACGCTGTCCAGTAGAGCGCCAGTCTCTGACCCATCACGTACTTCGAGGCGAAAACCTTCATCCCAGCCTTGAACCTGATCCATCAACCTCAGCGACAGATTCTCGGTATCGGCATTGGCCAGTTGTGGCAGGTGCAGTCCCATCAGCGCACGGTCCTGCCTTATCGTTGCGCCTGCCTCTCGGGCCTGCCGAGCCAGATCGAGCCCGGGGATCTTGCGGTCACGCAGCAAAATTCGGTCTCGGGCCGACGCGTTATCCAAAAGCTCTTGTCCCACCCGGACAGGCAGATCAGGGAACTGTTCGCGCAGCGTCGCAACATCGCCGATGGCGGGTCCATCGTGTTTTTTGTAGAGCCAGTCGAGTAACGGCTGACGATCGCTCTTGAGATGGCTGGCAATTGCCTTTGCCAGCAACACTGATTTCGATTGCGTCGTCTCGCTGCCTATCATTGCTTCGACTTCTTTCGGGTAGAGGCCTTTGATGACGGTATCGAGCAACTCTCCCGCATCAAGTTGCTCCTGGCAGACCTGCACACCATTGACCATGTCATCCGTTGGCGCCGTTTCCGGAAAACGCGAGAGGACAACCTCGTCTTCATCGATCAACTCAATAAAACGCTCAGCAGGCCAGCCGGGAAGTTTCGGCAGCACCTGCAATTGCTCCTGCACATAGTTCGTGTTGGCGGTCTCTTCGCGCTCCATTGCCGTGATCAGTGCCGTTATTTTGCGGTCAAGCCTGACCCGTTCGACACAATCGTTGAGCCGTTGCGGTAGCTTCAGGTGACTTTCATGCAAGGCATGCAGTTTGGCGGGCGACATGTCGGTGATATCGGCAATCACAGACAATTCACTGCCCAGGTCGTTCAGGCGTGGATCCGTCCGTTCCAATGCGTAAGCACTATCAGGCCATTCGTGCGTATGCTCGTAAACATGTCGCCAACCGCCCTCCACTGTTCGCTCAATGGCGGGCTTGAACGTGTCTGGGTGCATTGGATGATTGATCTTCCATGGCTGCCCCGCAGCCTCGCGAGAGACCCGAAAAATGGCACCATCCATCTTGATTGAAGACAACTCGCCTTGCTTGTAGACGCCCTCAGAATCAGGTTCCACATCGGCGTCCAATGGAGAGATCTGCCGATAGGGCTTGAGGTCGTTTTTCCATAGCCGCGCTTTGCCGTCATTGCGGGTCACAGCCTCGAAACCGTCGAAAAATGCAGCCTGCTCTTTCACTGTTTTACGAAGGGCGGTCGCAATAACCTTGCCGCCCGCCGCAAAAGCAGCCATCTGCGCGACGCTTTCGACGACGCTCAGTAAATGGGAAAGCGCTTCGGCACGCTCGTCGTGCGCCCAGTCCCGCACACCTTCATACACTTCATCGAGTATTTCGACGACCGCAACCGACAGCATCAACTGACCAACCACCGGTACAAAAAAGGAGGCGGCGTTCAACATCAAAAGCCCGCCATTGAGCAGTGCCTGGATAGTTTTTTCTCGCTGTTGCGCATCGACGTCCGCACTCGGAACGGCGAGAGTTTTCGCATACTTCTGGGTTTTGCTGAGGAAGGCGCTGAAAAAGAAATCGCCCAGACAGGTGTCGGCGGGCATGGCGATTAGCGTGCCCAGCGTCTTGGTCTTGTCAAAAACAGTGAAAAAATCGCTCTTGTCATGGCCTGGAAGGTATTGCTCGACGAAAACCCGTTTATAGCCAGTGCTTTTCAGGTGAAGGGCCAGATAAGTCTTGAAGGCATCTAGAGACTCGTATTCGTACAACGGTCGTCGAGGCTCATTCGGCATGTAAACCACGCACTTGGCCGACGGTGCCGTGTCGATGGATTCCTTGGTAAACACCAACGCCCCACAAATGCAGGCGTCATGAATCATCAAGCCTTGCCAGATCACCGGGCCGCCATCAAACACAGCGTCTTGGGTTTTTTCTGCCGGGACATCCTGCTCGATGACATTCAGCAACATCGTGTAAACGGCAGGGCTGATGTCCTGCTTCAAATGGGCAATATGAGCGGCAACCTTCATATCCAGCAGCTTCAACTGGCGGATGTCAGCCGTGGACGCTGGAACATCGGCAGCTGAATCGCCCTTGGGTTTGTCTGGAACGGCCAAGACCTTTTGGATGTGACCTTGATAAAGGGCACCACAGTCGAGCTCTCGACAGAGCTTGGCGAATTTCGCGGGGGTTATTTCAGGGTCTGAACTCCGTACCCCGTTGATTTTGATGAATGATTTCGAAGGGATTCCAGCGCTTTTTGTCTCTTGCTCTGTGAAGTTCTCCATGGCGGCGTGAAGCAGGCTGCGAGACGTGTTGGTGCTGCCCGTCTCGTAGCCAACAGGCACCAGTCCTATCGAAGAAACCACTGTTTCGACGATCTCCAGTGTGTCCTGTTCGACATCGATGTCGAGTTTCCACTTTTCCTTGAGTTTGCTCGTCAGCGCCTGCTTGCAGAACTCGTCCATCGGTTTGAGTTGCCCGAGTAACTCTGCGGCTTTGGCGTAAGTAAGACGGGACTGTGCAAGATCTGAATTGAGTGCTTGCGACGCCGTCAGGCTCGCATTCGCCAACCACTGCGGTATGGACGCTTGCAGAGCTTCGGCCTTGGCCAGCTCACCCGTATGTTTCAGTAAAACTTCGAGACGTTGAACCGATGTCACAGTGTTGACTGGCGGTGTTGTTGCTGGAGTAGTCAGCATGAGCAATATCCTTATTGCATTTGGGTTCTATCAGCCTACGGTCTGCCATTGGCAATTAAAAATTCGAATACCGGATCAGATCCGGGGGCATCCAAGCAACTACTCCTATGGATCCCAGCAATATTTACCGCCACTGTGTTAACGGCTTATGCCATGCCCTCGTCCTCCTCAATGGCCCGCTTATAACCCATCGATCTAAAACTACGAGCACCCAGCCGGGTCAGTTTCTGAGTGCCCGCCGTTTTGGCGCGGTACCGATTGACCCTCCCCAACGGAAAAACCGGTAAGGAATTTATGTGCGGATTAGCTGGCGAGTTACGTTTTGATCATCAACCTGCAGACCTTGCAGCCGTAGAACGAATCACCCATCACCTGGCCCCTCGCGGCCCTGACGCTTGGGGTTTTCATAGCCAGGGACCGATTGCCCTGGGCCATCGGCGCCTGAAAATCATGGACCTCTCGGACGGCTCGGCGCAGCCGATGATCGACCCGCAATTGGGTTTGTCCCTGGCCTTCAACGGCGCGATCTACAACTTCCCGGAACTGCGCACCGAGCTTGAAAACCTCGGTTACGCCTTCTATTCCGGTGGCGACACCGAAGTGCTGATCAAGGGTTATCACGCGTGGGGCGAAGCCTTGCTGCCCAAGCTCAACGGCATGTTTGCCTTTGCCATTTGGGAACGTGATGCCCAGCGTCTGTTCATCGCCCGCGACCGCCTCGGCGTGAAGCCGCTGTACCTGTCGCGCACCGGCCAACGCTTGCGCTTTGCCTCGGCATTGCCAGCGTTGCTCAAGGGCGGCGACATCAACCCGATCCTCGATCCGGTGGCGCTCAATCACTACCTGAATTTCCACGCCGTGGTCCCGGCGCCACGCACCTTGCTGGCCGGTATCGAAAAGCTGCCACCGGCGACCTGGATGCGTGTTGAAGCCGATGGCAGCACCGAACAGAAAACCTGGTGGACCCTGCCCTATGGCCCACATGACGATGAGAAAAACCTGACACTCGAAGACTGGCGCGATCGTGTGCTCGACAGCACTCGCGACGCTGTTGCCATCCGCCAACGCGCGGCGGTCGATGTCGGTGTGCTGTTGTCGGGCGGTGTCGATTCAAGCTTGCTTGTCGGTTTGTTGCGCGAAGTGGGCGTGGAAAACCTGTCGACCTTTTCCATCGGTTTCCAGGACGCCGGCGGCGAGCGCGGCGACGAATTCCAGTATTCGGACCTGATCGCCCGGCACTACGGCACGCAGCATCATCAACTGCGTATCGCCGAGAAAGAGATCATCGAGCAATTGCCCGCTGCGTTCCGCGCCATGAGCGAACCGATGGTCAGCCACGACTGCATCGCGTTTTATTTGCTGTCGCGGGAAGTGGCCAAGCATTGCAAGGTTGTCCAAAGCGGCCAGGGTGCCGACGAGCTGTTCGCCGGTTATCACTGGTACCCGCAAGTGGACGGCGCCAGCGACCCGTATGCCGCGTATCGCGAAGCGTTTTTTGACCGCAGCTACGACGACTACGCCGCCACCGTGCAGCCGAAATGGCTGACCGCCAATGACGCCGCCGGCGACTTCGTGAAGGAACATTTCGCACAACCTGGCGCCAATGCTGCGGTAGACAAGGCCTTGCGCCTGGACAGCACGGTGATGCTGGTGGACGACCCGGTCAAACGCGTCGACAACATGACCATGGCCTGGGGCCTGGAGGCGCGCACGCCGTTTCTCGACTATCGCCTGGTTGAATTGTCGGCTCGCGTGCCGGGTCAATTCAAACTGCCGGACGGAGGCAAACAGGTGTTGAAAGAAGCCGCGCGGCTGGTGATCCCGAGCGAAGTGATCGACCGCAAGAAAGGTTACTTCCCGGTGCCGGGCCTCAAGCATTTGCAAGGCGACACACTGGACTGGGTACGCGAACTGTTGCTGGATCCAAGCCAGGATCGCGGCCTGTTCAACCCCGCCATGCTCGACCGCTTGCTGACCGACCCACAAGGTCAATTGACGCCCTTGCGCGGCTCGAAGCTGTGGCAACTGGCTGCGCTGAACCTGTGGCTCAGCGAACAAGGAATCTGATCGATGAAACCTCATGCTACGGCCATCAGCCAACGCTTGTTGCGCGGTCAGGCGCCCTCTTATGAACGCTTGCAGGCACGTCTGGCCGAAGATCGCTGTGAACTCGGCGCCGCTCCGATTGCTGTGCACTGCGGCTGGGGCCGGTTGCTGATCGGCCATACCTTCGCCGATGCTGCGAGCCTTGCCGGGGAATTGCTCAATGAGCAACCCGGCGAGCGGGATATCGCCCTGTATGTCGCCGCTCCCCAGCAAGTGCTGGGGCTGGAACCGACGCAGCTGTTTCTCGATCCGTCCGACACGTTGCGTTTGTGGTTCAGCGATTACCGTCAGGCGACCCGTGTGTTTCGTGGTTTTCGCATTCGTCGCGCACAAAGCGAGGCCGACTGGCAGGCGGTCAATCAGTTGTATCAGGCCCGCAGCATGCTGCCGATCGATGCCACGCTGCTGACGCCGCGTCACTTGGGCGGCCCGGTGTATTGGCTGGCGGAGGACGAGGACAGCGGCGCGATTATCGGCAGTGTCATGGGACTCAATCATCACAAGGCGTTTAACGATCCGGAACACGGCAGCAGCCTGTGGTGCCTGGCGGTTGATCCGCAATGCTCCCGGCCGGGTGTCGGTGAAGTGCTGGTGCGGCACCTGATCGAGCACTTCATGAGTCGCGGGCTCGCCTATCTCGATTTGTCGGTGCTGCATGACAATCGCCAGGCGAAAAACCTCTACAGCAAACTGGGATTTCGCAACCTCTCGACCTTCGCCATCAAGCGCAAGAACGGCATCAATCAGCCGCTGTTCCTCGGGCCTGGCCCTGAAGCCGAGTTCAATCCTTACGCGCGGATCATCGTCGAGGAAGCGCACCGGCGCGGCATCGATGTACAGGTCGATGACGCCGACGCCGGGATGTTCACCCTCAGTCACGGCGGGCGCCGGGTGCGTTGTCGCGAGTCCCTCAGCGACCTGACCAGCGCCATCAGCATGACGCTGTGTCAGGACAAAAGCCTGACCCACAAAGTGCTCAAGGCGGCCGGGCTGAACTTGCCGTGCCAACAACTGGCCGGCAACGCTGACGACAATTTGGCCTTTCTCGACGAGCACCAGCGGGTGGTGGTCAAGCCGCTGGATGGCGAACAGGGCCAAGGCGTGGCGGTGGATTTGCGGACCATTGAAGAGGTGCAGCAAGCCATCGAGAGCGCCCGCCGCTTCGACAACCGCGTATTGCTCGAAAGCTTCCACGAAGGCCTCGACCTGCGCATTCTGGTGATCGGCTTCCAAGTGGTCGCCGCCGCCATTCGCCGGCCGGCCGAAGTGGTGGGCGACGGTCAGCATGCCGTCGGTGCGCTGATCGAAGCCCAGAGTCGACGTCGACAAGCGGCCACCGACGGTGAAAGCAAGATCCCGCTGGATCAAGAAACCCAGCGCACCTTGCAGTCCGCCGGGTATGACTACAACAGCATTTTGCCGGCCGGTGAGCATCTGTTCGTGCGGCGTACGGCGAACCTGCATACCGGCGGTATTCTCGAAGACGTTACCGCGATCCTGCACCCGACATTGGTGGACGCCGCCGTGCGGGCCGCCCGGGCACTGGACATTCCCATGGTCGGTCTCGACCTGATGGTGCCGGCTGCCGATCAAGCGGAGTACGTGTTTATCGAAGCCAACGAACGCGCCGGGCTGGCCAACCATGAACCGCAACCGACGGCGGAGCGCTTTGTGGATTTGTTGTTTCCGCACAGTCAGCCGGTGGTCTCTTAGTTTTGTGGTGCCTGGACTGGCCCCTTCGCTGGCAAGCCAGCTCCTGCATTCGAATGCGCACGCCTGTAGGAGCTGGCTTGCCAGCGAAAGCGGCCTGACAGGCAAAAAACATCCCCTCATCGAAACCATCGATGGCCTCACCTCATCAGGAGTTTCCATGACTAGCAAAATTCCCGAACCCGATCTCGGTTACCTGCAAAAAGTCCTGCTGGAAATGCTCGCCATTCCCAGCCCGACCGGTTTCACCGACACCATCGTGCGCTACGTCGCCGAACGCCTTGAGGAACTTGGCATTCCCTTCGAGATGACTCGGCGCGGCACGATCCGCGCCACGCTCAAAGGCAAGAAAAACAGCCCGGACCGCGCCGTCTCCGCGCACCTGGACACCATCGGCGCGGCCGTGCGTGCGGTAAAGGACAACGGACGCCTGACCCTCGCACCGGTCGGCTGCTGGTCCAGCCGTTTTGCCGAGGGCAGCCGCGTCAGCCTGTTCACCGACAACGGCGTGATCCGTGGCAGCGTGTTGCCGCTGATGGCTTCCGGGCATGCGTTCAATACCGCCGTCGATGAAATGCCGATCAGTTGGGACCACATCGAATTGCGCCTGGATGCGTATTGCGCCACCCGCGCCGATTGCGAATCCCTGGGCATCAGCGTGGGCGATTTCGTCGCCTTCGACCCGCTGCCGGAGTTCACCGAAAGCGGCCACATCAGTGCCCGTCACCTTGACGACAAGGCCGGTGTCGCCGCGTTGCTGGCGGCGCTCAAGGCCATCGTCGACAGCGGCGAAGAACTGATGATCGACTGTCACCCGCTGTTCACCATCACCGAAGAAACCGGCAGTGGCGCAGCAGCGGCGTTGCCTTGGGATGTCAGCGAATTCGTCGGCATCGACATCGCGCCGGTCGCCCCCGGCCAACACTCCAGCGAACATGCCGTGAGCGTGGCGATGCAGGATTCCGGCGGACCTTATGACTATCACCTGTCCCGGCATTTGTTACGCCTGGCCAGTGACAACGAATTGCCGGCGCGGCGCGACCTGTTCCGCTATTACTTCAGCGATGCCCACTCGGCGGTCACCGCCGGCCACGACATTCGCACCGCCCTGCTCGCCTTCGGCTGCGATGCCACCCACGGCTACGAACGCACCCACATCGACAGCCTCGCCGCGCTGAGCCGATTGCTCGGTGCCTACATCCTCAGCCCGCCGGTGTTCGCCAGCGATGCGCAACCGGCCAAGGGTTCACTGGACCGTTTCAGTCATCAGCTCGAACACGAGACCCAGATGGAAAGCGATACGCGGGTGCCGTCGGTGGACAGTCTGGTGGGACAGCGCTCGCAGAGCTGATCCGGGACCTTGATTGCAGGTAAACCGCTATCGCGAGCAGGCTCACTCCCACAGTTGATCGCCTTCCCCTGTGGGAGCGAGCCTGCTCGCGATGGCGTCAGCCCAGGCAACACAAAATCCCGGGCTGGCTGTCCTCGCCCAATCGCCGTAGCATCGCGCCATTGATTGAAACCGAGGTGCCTATGCTGATCCCCCACGACCAACTTGAAGTCGATACCCTGACCCGCCTGATCGAAGATTTCGTGACCCGCGACGGTACCGACAATGGCGATGACACCCCGCTGGAAACCCGTGTCCTGCGCGTGCGTCAGGCCTTGACCAAGGGGCAGGCACTGATCGTGTTCGATCCGGAAAGCGAGCAATGCCAATTGATGCTCAAGCACGACGTGCCCAAGCATCTGTTTGACTGAGTCCTTCAGTTGCCCTTCTTTTTCGCCACTTTGGTCTGGATGCGTTCGTAGACCTCCGCTCGGTGTACAGCAACGTCTTGAGGTGCTTCGACGCCAAAGTGGATGTTGTTTCCGTTGATCGCAAGAACGCGCACGGAAATGTTGTTACCGATGGAAATTGTTTCGCCCACAACGCGGCTGAGTACGAGCATGAGGTCTGTCCTTCAAGGGTTACCGGCCCTTGAAGATGCCCCGCTGGCTGCACGCCTACAATGCAGTGGCGGTAAATCAGTCTCGCCCTACAACGCAGACCTGTTCTGCTGACGGAAAGGTCTGACAGGTTCGTTTGAGAGTCGGAAATTTCTGTCAGGACGCGGAGAATCGCGGGCCAAACAGGATGATGCTCGCACCGATCACACACAGCGCGACGCCAATCCAGTCCGAGCCCAGCGGACGAATCCGCTCGACCACCGCCAGCCAGCCGATCGAGGCAATGATGTAGATGCCGCCGTAAGCGGCGTAGGCGCGCCCGGCGTAGGTCGCTTCGATGCGGGTCAGCAGCAGCGCGAACAGCGTCAGGCTGATGAGGGCCGGCACCACCCACCAGGCACTTTTGCCCTGACGCAGCCACATCCAGAAGGCAAAGCACCCGGCAATTTCGAACAGCGCGGCAAGAAAAAACCACAGGTAATTGAGCATGCACGTGTCTCGCGAGGATGGCCGATGGCGGCCACCCTAACGACCGCGCTGCACAGGGGCAAGGTCAGCTTGCGGTTTGCTTGGCCTTGGTGCGCATTTTGTCGGCCATGACGGTCATTTCGTTGTAGAGCAACTGCGGGTTCTTCTGCTTGATCGCCCAGGCCATACGGCCCTGTTCGTGAGGCAGGATCATGAACTCGCCGGCAGCAACCTGCTGATAGATGTAGTCGGCGATGTCGGCAGCGCTGATCGGTGAGCTTTCCAGCAACTTGCCGACCTGAGCCTTCATGGCCGGAGTCGGGCCGCGGAAGGAGTCCAGCAGGTTGGTCTGGAAAAACGACGGGCACACCACGTGTACGCCGACTTCCTGGTGCGCCAGTTCGATCAGCAGGCTTTCCGACAACGCCACGACGCCGGCCTTGGCCACGTTGTAGTTGCTCATTGCCGGGCCTTGCATCAGCGCGGCCATCGAGGCGATGTTGATGATTTTGCCTTTGCTCTTTTCCAGCAATGGCAGGAAGGCCTTGCAGCCCTTGACCACCCCCATCAGGTTGATCGCGATCTGCCAGTCCCAGTCCTCCAGAGACAGCTCATTGAAAAACCCGCCTGAGGCCACGCCCGCGTTGTTGACGATGACATCGATCCCGCCGAGTTTGACTTCGCAGGCCTGGGCGAACGCGGTCAACTGGCTGTAGTCGCGAACGTCGCAACGCTGGATAAAACCATCCCCGCCGGCTTCACGCACCAGTTTGAGGGTTTCCTGCAAGCCAGGCTCGCTGACGTCAGACAAGGCCAGTTGCCAGCCTTCACGCGCCCAGCGCAGCGCGATTTCGCGACCCAGGCCAGAGCCCGCACCAGTGATCATCATGCGATTTTGCATAGCTAACAGCCTTGTTGTGTCCGGGAAGATGCACCGAGTGTAGCGAAGGATATGTCCCGACCCACGCTCCATCAGATTGCTGAATGGCCCAGGCAAACCGTGGAAGCGACCGAACCAACTAGCTCAACAAAAACCGAAATAAGGACATGTCCGAAATACTTTAAAAAACTTGGAATTTTCTTGCCGTGGCAACAGTCGGATTTTTTAAGCAGCTCGAATTTATGTCATTCCCGCTGGCTGGTATTGGCATGGTCAATCCACAAACCTATCCACAAGGAAACAGACATGGGCACCATACTTATCATCATTCTGATCCTGCTTCTGATCGGTGGTTTACCGGTCTTCCCACACTCCAGAAGTTGGGGATATGGTCCGTCCGGTATCATCGGCGTAGTGTTGGTAGTGCTGTTGATCCTGCTCTTGCTCGGCAGAATATGACGTTTTTAAAAACAAAAAAAAGAGGCTCTTGAAGAGCCTCTTTTTTATTGCGTCACACGTTAGTCCGGCGTGCCGTTGACCACACCGGCGGTGTTGTCCAGCAGGCTCTTGGTCGCCGTTTGCAAGAACGCTTCGAGTTTGGTTTTCAACTCGGCCGTGCGCGGTGCATTGGGAATAACCTCGGCACGCGGATTAGCGCCCAGTTCGTACTGGTACATCTTCGGCGCCATGTCCTTGTCGCGCGGCAATACCAGAATCTGGTCGGCGGTAATGATCGCAGTGGTCTGTTCGCTGCCCGAAGGCTTGATCACGCCAAAACCAGGGTCGCCTTCAGGCAGGTTGAGAAGGTCGCGCCCCCAGCACTGATGACGCACTTCACCACCGATGCGGCCCATGATGGTCGGCACGAGGTCAATCTGAGTGCCCACTGTGTGGTTACGCTGGCCGAATTTTTCCTGGATGCCCGGTGCGATCATCAGCATCGGTACGTTGAAGCGGCCCAGGTCCATTTCGGTGATCTGGCGCTCGTTACCAAAACCGTGGTCACCGACGATGACAAACAGGGTTTCCTTGAAGTACGGCTCTTTACGCGCCTTTTCAAAGAACTGGCCCAAAGCCCAGTCCGCATAACGCATGGCGGTCAGGTGTTCGTTCAGACTGCCACGATCGGTGACGCGCTCGACCGGCAACGGTGTCGGCAAGGCGTATGGCGTGTGGTTGGACAGGGTTTGCAGCAAGGCATAGAACGGCTTGCCGTTTTCCCGCGCCTTGAGCTCGACCAGACCACGGTCGAACATGTCCTGGTCAGACACGCCCCAGGTCGGATCCGAGAACACCGGGTTAACGAAATCGTTACGGCCGATGAAGTTGGTCATGCCCTGGCTGCTGAAAAAACCGGACTGGTTGTCCCAGGCGAAATCGCCGTTGTAGACATACACATCGTCATATTGACGGGTACTGAGCAGCTGCGGCAGGCCGGACAGCTTGTGGCTGCCTTCCGGGGTCTGCATCAGGTATTCGAAACCCGGCAGGTTCGGGAAGCAGGCCATGGTGGCGAACATACCCTGGTGGGTATGGGTGCCGTTGGAGAAGAAACGGTCGAACAACAGGCCTTCCTTCGACAGCTTGTCGAGGTACGGCGTGATGTTGCCCGGAGCGCCGAGGGCGCCCACCGAGTGACCGGCCATGCTTTCCATCAGGATCACAACGACGTTCTTGATCGGCAGGGTCTTGTCGGCCGGTGGCGTGTAATCGCGACGGACCGCTGCGATCTCGCCATCCACCAGTTTGTCATCGGCCATCACCAGCATGTCACGTACGATTTGTTGGGCTTGTGGCTGTGGCAGCGTGGCTTTCCAGATATTGTCGCGATCTTCGGACATCCGGCTCTTGGCGGCGGCAACCAGAGAAAGCGTACCGTTGAGACCCAGCTGGTTGGCGAAGTTGGAATCTGTGGTGTAGACGTCACCCCAGCGCATCGGCGGGCCTTGACGCAAGGTGCCACGGGCGGCGACGACGCAAATCAGCAGGCAAACCACGAACACGCCAACGCGTGCATACCACGGCGCTACCTTGCGTGTGCTGATGCTGCCGCCGCTGAACGGGCCGCGAGGACGGGTCGCACGGTCGGCGCCCTTGAACGCCATGCTCAGGATCACGGTGCCCACGGCCCATGCCAGCAGGTAGCGGACCACCGGAAAACCGTACCAGAGCATGCTGGCCACGGTTTTCGGGTCTTCCTTGACGTACTGGAAGACCAGACCGTTCAGGCGCTGGTGGAATTCACGGTAGAAGTCCATCTCCATCAGGCCCAGGAACAACGCGATGCTGGAGACGAGGGTCAGCCAGAAACGAAAGAACCCTCGCGCCGCCATGGCCCGGGCACTGAACAGCGCCAGCAACAACGGAATGCTGAGATAGACCACCAGGCGCAGATCAAAACGCAGGCCATTGGTGAATGCTTCGAGAAAGGTCGAGGCCGGGGTGTCGAGGATCATCTCGCGGTTGTAGACCAGCAGCGCGACGCGCAGCAGGCTGAACATGACCATCATGACCAGGGCACACAACAGCGTGTAGGCCAGATGCGATTTGACGGTCGGTTGCAGCAGGCGACTAGAAGCTCGCTGCTGATTCAGGGCGTCCGGGATTGCCATGTCGTTTTAGGACCCATTGGAAGTTGAAGTTTCAAAAAAACAGCGGCGCCTTGCCCTCTTATGGCCAGTACCTGGCCCCGGGGATTGCGCGGTGCGCAAATGTTGCACGATCAACGGCAGCATTGCCATTGATAACTACGCTCACTCAAACGCTGAGTAAGAGCTGCCGGGATGTGTGTCACATCCTGAAGAGCGGGGGCGAATTGTCTTGGAGGCTTGGTGAAAATTTCGTTCAACGAATATTCGGATACAAATTAAAGCGCTGTCGCTTGTGAAAACAGAACGCCCCGAACCGGTCGGGGCGTTTCACAAGCCTGTTCAGCGCAATGGCACCGTTACTTCTCGGCGCGTTCCTTGAGGGCTTTCAACGTATTGAACGGTGCATCCACCACGAACTTGTTGGCCACCATCGACGGCACGTTACCACCCGGTTCGGTGTGTACCTGATAGGTCACTTCGATCTGATCGCCCTTGGGCACGAACTTCCAGAAACCGTCGACTTTGACGACACGGACGAAACCTTTTTCCTCGGGAATGTACTTCGGCACGCCTTCGAGTTTGCGGGTCAGGCTGCCATCGGCACCTTCGATGGTGGTGATGTGCAACACCGAATCACGGGCAGTGACTGGCCACGGCGTGTTGAACTGGGTGTAGGTCCAGCTCTGGTCACCTTCGTGCTTGAGCAACTTCTGGGTTTTGCATTCGTGAATCCAGGCGCAGGCGCCCGCTACGTCTTCCTGCAACGCACGCAGTTTGGCCATGGAGGTCTTCATCAGTGTGACGCCCTGGTAGGCCTTGTAGTCGGAGCCGGCCACTTCACTCAGGGACACCTTGATGCCGTCTTCGTTTTTGGCGACTTTCCAGTCCTCGGCCTGTGCAACCGACGTGACCAGCACGGCCGTCAAACCACACAAAACAGCAATACGATGCAGCGAACCCATAGTCTTATTCCTTATTGTTGAAGTTCCGTCCGTTGAACACATCACGCAGCCGTCATTTGCTCCCACCAGCCTATCAGCCTGATGGCCTCTTCGCTGCTGCTTCCGCATACTTCGGGGTCGGCATCAAACGCCGAACACACCGCGGGCCGCTCCGGTTGCCCGAAAATATTGCACAGGTTCCCGGCCGACAACTGCAGACAGCGTTCACCTGCGGCTTTGCCATTGGGCATTCCGGGAATCGGTGAACTGATGGAAGGGGCAATGCAACAAGCACCACAGCCCTCACGGCATTTCATGACGACAAGCTCCTCGCGACGAGCGATATGTTAAAGGACGCGGCACAGAGTACCCCCTAAAACAGTTGTTTAAAATTACCCGCCGGCGGGTTTTTCAGCGCAAACGGGCGTGACCGGCCAGTCTCCGACAAAGCGTCTGGTCTGAGGCTCACGGATTGGGAGGCGTTACTGTTTGAATTCGAACTCCAGCAACGCACCATCAACCTCACGGCGCTCTTCATTGCGCAACTGCAACTGCATTTCATTGTTGAGCAACTTTCCGTTGAGCTGGAATGGGCTGTTTTTGTCACCGAACATCTCAGGCAACAACGGTTCACGCGGGGACAGCGGCACAGTACCCACCGGTTTCAGCGCCTGGACCATGTCCCGGGGCAGTCTCAAATCCAGGTGAGCGGATGGAAGCCTGGTTTTCGCCACTTCACTGGCCGATTTCGATTTGTGGGCAATGGGAGCACGACTTTTTACCATCTCAGCGCGCTTTTCGGCAGGTTCCGCTGTTTTCACGGGGGTATCGGTCGTCTCTTGTGTCTGCGAACTGCCGTTGGACGACTCGTCCTGCGCGGAAGCGGCAATGGCGGGTGCTGGCTGAACGCTCACTGACAAGCAGATCAACAACCAGGCGGCAGGAAAAGTCGGTTTCATGGACCCAACGGTGCAAACGGCAGAGACGTCTATGCTCGCCTGTTGCAACGGACAAGACAAGCGCGGTCAATGACCGCGCATTTCAGGTCACAGACCGCCAGCCGTCTCCTGGCAGAGCTGGGTGGCCAGCATGCCCAAGGTCATCAGGGCGCGCTCCGCTTCGCGGTTCCACGGGATGCCGCAGTTCAGGCGGATGCAATGATTGAATTGCTCGGTGTTACTGAAAATCAGCCCTGGCGCAATACTGATGCCCTGCTGCAATGCCCGCACGTGCAATTCCTGGGTATTGACCCGTCCCGGCAAACTGACCCACAGAATGAAACCGCCGGTCGGCCGTGTCATCTGCGTGCCTTCCGGGAAGTGCTGCTGCACCGCCAGTTGAAACGCGCTGAGATTTTTACGGTACTCCTGGCGGATGAAACGCAGATGCCGGTCGTACCCGCCATTCTCCAGATACGCCGCAATGCCCATTTGCGTGACACTGCACGCTGAATGGGTGCTGAATGTCTGCAAGCGCTGGATTTCCTGCTGATACTTGCCAGCGATCATCCAGCCGATCCGCACCCCCGGCGACAGGGTTTTGGAGAAGCTCGAGCAATAAATCACCCGGTCCAGCCGATCATAGGCCTTGAGCGATTTGGTGCGCCCCTGCTCGAACATCAGTTCGCCGTAAATGTCGTCCTCGACAATCTGGATATCGAAGTCCGACGCCAGGCGCAGCAGTTGCTTCTGCCGCTCCTCGGGCATGGTGCCCCCCAATGGATTGCTCAGGCGCGTGGTCAGCACCAGCGCTTTGATCGACCACTGGTTGGCGGCCAGTTGCAGGGCTTCGAGACTCATGCCGGTGGACGGGTCGCTGGGGATCTCGATGACCTTCAGACCCAGCAGATCCGCCAGTTGCAGCAAGCCGTAATAGGTCGGCGACTCAGCGGCAATCAAGTCGCCCGGACGGGTCAAGACTCGCAGGGACATCTGCAAGGCATCCACGCAACCGTGGGTGATCACCACTTCCGACGGATCGACCACCACGCCGGCATCGCGCATGCGGATTGCCACTTGTCGACGCAAGGGTTCGAACCCAGGGCTGAACATATAGCTGAACGCGCGCGGGCTGTGGAAACGGGTGACTTTGGCTAATTGCTGATGCAGGGCTCGCACCGGCAAATAGTCGACACTCGGCACGGCAGCGCCTAATGGGAAAACGCCTTCACGACGGGATTCGACCAGGACTTGCTGAATGATGCTGCTGCGGGTGACCAGGCCCGGGCGCTCGACCCGGGCGATATCCGGCGTGGGCGCCGTCAAGGCCGGCGTCTGGTGCACGTAGTAACCCGACTGCGGCCGTGCACGGATCAACCCTTGATCTTCGAGATTGGCGTACGCCTGCAACACCGTTGCATGGCTGACATTGAGCTGCGAGCTCATCTTGCGCACCGAAGGCACGCGCTCTCCCGGTTGATAGACCCCACGGCGGATGTCTTCGGCCAGTTGCTGAGCAATACGTTGGTAGAGCAAGAGATTTGTCATGACGCAGCACTCGATTTCACGGGCATTTTATTCTTGTGTGAAACATTACCGGAACAGTTTAGAAGTGTACTGGGACAGTTGCCACAATAGTCGACCATACAGTGCATTGTCAGCAAAAACTGTACTGTTTTGTGAGTGGATCGGCAGGCGTAAAAAACCCGGCACTGCAGGACAGGCCGGGCTATAGAAGCTGTCGAGTGAAACGCGGCTGCGATCTGTCCAGGCCCACTTGAGTATCAAGCGCAAGATCAAAAGATCGCAGGCTCCGCCCGCTCCTACCTGGCGGCGCCGAGCTGGCCTTTTTCGTCGGAGAACACCATTTCAACCCGACGGTTCTGCGCCCTTCCCCGCTCGGAGGCATTCACCTCTACCGGGTATTCATCGCCATAGCCTTCGACTTGAATGCGTTTGTCATCGATACCCAGATCAATCAGCACATCGGCGACCGATTGCGCACGGTCCCGGGACAGCTTGAGGTTTTCCTGCTTGCCGCCAGTACTGTCGGTATAGCCTTCGATGCGCACGACGCGCTTGGGATTGAGTTGCAGGAACTGCACGATCTTCAACACCACGCGATTGGCCGAAGTTTTCAGTTCCGCCTCACCGGTGTCGAACAGCATGTCGCCCAACGTCATCACCAGGCCTCGGTCAGTCTGGGCCGTGGTCAAGGCGAGAATCTGCTCTTCGAGCCATTTTCCCTGCTGCTGCACGCTGAACAGTTTGGATTCACGCAAGGCCAATTGCAGCCGCTGGCGTTCCAGCTCGAGCTTCGCTGCACGCTCCTCGTTGAGCACCTGATTGGTGTGCTCCCTGGCAATTTCGCTGTAGCGCTGGCTCAGATACGCGTAGTGCACAACATCCGTGCCGCTGCCCCAGTAACTGGACAAGCGATCGGCGCGGGCCAGGGATTCACCGGCACGAATCACATCCTTGGGAGCGATACGCAGCACATTGGAATCTTCCTTGACCTTCTGGAAGTCGGTACTGGCTTGCTGTATTGCGACCTCGCTGCGCTGACCTGCGCAGCCATAAAGACTCGCACAACCCGCCAGCATCAAACCGAAGAGCGCTTTGTTCTTGAGGCTCATTGGGCATCTCCCAACTGCTTGCGCAGGCGGGTGATGCGGGTGTCTAGCACGTGCAACTGCTCCTCGCTCTTGAGCGTCAGCACTTTGGCTTCGGCCAGACGCGCATCAAGCTCGGCCTGCTCCGCGCGCATGCGCGCATTTTTGAAGGAATCGTCGGCCATGCTGCCTTTGGCGCGGTTGTACTTGTCTTCGGCCAGTTTCATTTCCGGCACATCGTCGGCATTGGCGCCTACGGCCTTGGCTTGTTCAAGTGCCTGCTCAGTCAGGCGCATTTGTTCATTCGGCGCCGGATCGGCTGCACAACCCGCCAGAGCCAAAAGGGCCAGGGCAGCAAAAAGAGGTCGAATACTCACTAAAAATCCCTACTGTTTTGGGGTACTGACGGGTTGCAGCGGCGCTTGCTTCTGTTGCGCGGTCCAGCGCTCGATATTGCGTTGCAGCATGGCCTCCGTCAGTCCGGACGCGGGCAATTCTGTCATCTTTTTGGCCAGCTGTCCGCGCAACCACGGATCGTTGCAGGCGGAGTTATGGGAAACCGCCAGGTACAGGCCCGGCTTGTCGACAGGTTGCAGGCGAGCGACCAGGTCGTTGGCCATGCCCAATGTCTGCGCCATCGCCATACCTGAGTAGCGCCCGGCCAGGACGAATTCCACCTCACTCAAAAGCAGTTTCTGAAAGGCTTGGGTCAGGTTGGCTGTACGGACGAGGGTCAATTGCTGCTCGGCGAAAGTGGCAAATCCCGAGGTCAATCGAGACTTTTCCGACACGGCACCGGAATGACCGTGCAGATCCTGTGCCTCGTTGTAGACCAGCGCGGAATCCTTGCGGGTCCAGACCAGGTAATCGTTTTCCAGCAGAGGGGGATGAATGTAGTCCAGCGTTTCCAGTTCTTTAACCGTCAACGGCGCGTCCGCCAGCATGTCCATGCGCCCGCTGCGCACTTCGTCCAGAGCCTGGGAGCGTTTGCCGGCGTAAAGCAATTCGACCTTGATTCCCAACTCCCCCGCCACGTGCCGCAACAAATCAGCACTGGCACCGATCAGGTGCCTGGGGTTTTGTGGGTCTTGCCACAGATACGGTGGCGCATCAGGGCTGCCGGTCACCACCAGGCGCTCGCACTTTCCCGCGGCAAACGAAAGCGCCGGTAATAGCGCCAATCCCAGCAAACTCCAGACAAAACGCAGATCCATGGCAATACACTCCTCTCAATCCCGCTTATGCCATCTACGAAAAAACTGCAAAAAAAAGCCCGACCAAAAGGTCGGGCTCTTTATAAGTGAAGCAGCCGGTTTAGACCAGCTTCTCCAGCTCAGGGATAGCTTCGAACAGGTCTGCCACCAGGCCGTAATCGGCCACCTGGAAGATCGGCGCTTCTTCGTCCTTGTTGATCGCGACGATCACTTTGGAGTCTTTCATGCCGGCCAGGTGCTGGATCGCGCCGGAAATACCGACGGCGATGTACAGCTGAGGAGCAACGATCTTGCCGGTCTGACCGACCTGCATGTCGTTCGGTACGAAACCTGCGTCGACCGCGGCGCGGGAAGCACCAACGGCAGCGCCCAGCTTGTCGGCCAAGGCGTACAGGTGTTTGAAGTTGTCGCCGTTCTGCATGCCGCGGCCGCCGGAAACGACGATCTTGGCAGCGGTCAGTTCCGGACGATCGGACTTGGCCAGCTCTTCGCCAACGAAGCTGGAGATGCCAGCGTCGTGGGCAGCGCCAACCGCTTCAACGGCAGCGGAGCCGCCTTCAGCTGCAACCGGGTCGAAACCGGTAGCACGCACGGTGATGACTTTGACTGCTGCGTTCGACTGAACGGTAGCGATGGCGTTACCGGCGTAGATCGGACGCTTGAAAGTGTCAGCGCTTTCTACCGAGATGATCTCGGAGATCTGATCAACGTCCAGTGCAGCGGCAACGCGCGGCAGGATGTTTTTGCCGTTGGAAGTAGCGGCAGCCAGGATATGGCTGTAGCCCTTGCCCAACTCTGCCACCAGAGGAGCGACGTTTTCCGGCAGCTGGTGCGCGTAGGCGGCGTTGTCAGCTACCAATACTTTGCTCACGCCAGCGATTTTTGCAGCGGCTTCAGCCACGGCACCAACACCCTGGCCAGCGACCAGAACGTGGATGTCGCCACCGATTTTGGCGGCAGCAGCAACGGTGTTCAGGGTGGCAGGCGCCACAACCTTGTTGTCGTGCTCAGCGATTACCAAGATAGTCATGATTAGATTACCTTCGCTTCGTTTTTCAGTTTCTCGACCAGTTCAGCCACCGACTTGACCTTGATACCCGCGCTGCGTGCAGCAGGCGCTTCGACTTTCACGGTCTTGTTGGTGGAGGCGGTGGAAACGCCCAAAGCATCCGGAGTCAGTACTTCGAGAGGCTTCTTCTTGGCTTTCATGATGTTTGGCAGAGACGCGTAGCGCGGCTCGTTCAAACGCAGATCGGTGGTGACGATGGCCGGCAGCTTCAGGGAAACTGTCTGCGCGCCGCCGTCGACTTCCCGGGTAACAGCAACGCTGTCGCCGCTGATTTCGACTTTCGAAGCGAACGTGCCCTGACCGTAGCCGCTCAATGCTGCGAGCATCTGGCCAGTCTGGTTGTTGTCGCTGTCGATGGCTTGCTTGCCAAGGATCACCAGCTGAGGCTGTTCCTTGTC
The DNA here is from genome assembly GCF_900187435.1 of Pseudomonas sp. Irchel s3b5. Classification (NCBI taxonomy): domain Bacteria; kingdom Pseudomonadati; phylum Pseudomonadota; class Gammaproteobacteria; order Pseudomonadales; family Pseudomonadaceae; genus Pseudomonas; species Pseudomonas sp. Irchel s3b5. Next base: position 3,397 of record NZ_FYDY01000027.1, on the reverse strand, counting down.
GACAACAGCTTTCAACAGTTTGGCAACGGCCAGGGAAGTCAGATCTTCGGCGGATTCGACGAGGATGGCGCGGTCGGCACCCAGAGCCAGCGCGGTGCGCAGTTGCTCTTGAGCGGTGGACGGGCCAACGGAGACGACGACGATTTCAGTCGCAACACCTTTTTCTTTCAGGCGTACGGCTTCTTCAACGGCGATCTCGCAGAACGGGTTCATCGACATCTTGACGTTGGCAAGATCGACGCCGGAATTGTCCGCCTTGACGCGAACTTTCACGTTGTAATCCACAACGCGTTTGACAGCTACAAGAACCTTCATGGATTCCTCGTTACTCTCCGGTGAAAAGAAAGTCGCCTAGGCGAACCTGGCGGTTGATGCTCATCGGGCGCAAGGGCACCTCCAAAAACGCCGGCAAAGGTGTCAAGTGACCATCGCTCATGATGTGGATGACCATTCGTCAGTCGTGACCGACGAGTCATTCAATACCGCGGCGTGTAAACTGCGCGCCAAAGCTGCGCTGCACATCACTCTCTACTGCCATCGCCCTGTCTTTAGAGGTGCTCTTGAAGCCACCAGTCAGCCTACGGCGAGCGCAAAACCGACCGTATCTTGACCGGAACGCCTATTCCGGTCAATACGCCAAAATAGCCGTTCATAAGGCGCGTGACTTTGATTTCTCTGGGCTTGAGCCAATTCAAACAAACGTTTGTATTGGACGCTGGGAGTGGTGTAGATATAATGCGCCACCCAGAGAGAAAGGTGGTCAATCGTTTGTCCGCTTTCGGCATCACGCCGGGATTCATGGATGCGACACCAAACTCCAATTAGAAAAAAAACTGTTGAGCCTTGAGTAGGAGATAACCTGTGGAACGCGAATACATGGAATTCGACGTGGTCATCGTCGGTGCCGGCCCCGCTGGTCTTTCCGCTGCCTGCCGCTTGAAGCAGAAGGCTGCTGAAGCCGGTAAGGAAATCAGCGTCTGCGTGGTCGAAAAAGGCTCCGAAGTCGGTGCTCACATTCTGTCCGGTGCCGTGTTTGAACCACGCGCCCTGAACGAACTGTTCCCGGACTGGAAAGAACTCGGCGCGCCGTTGAACACGCCGGTTACCCGCGACGACATCTTCGTGCTCAAGAACGCCGAAAGCGCGCAGAAAGTGCCTGACTTCTTTGTGCCCAAGACCATGCACAACGAAGGCAACTACATCATCTCCCTGGGCAACCTGTGCCGCTGGCTGGCCCAGCAGGCCGAGAACCTGGGCGTGGAAATCTACCCGGGCTTCGCCGCTCAGGAAGCGCTGATCGACGAAAACGGCGTGGTTCGCGGGATCATCACCGGTGATCTTGGCGTTGACCGCGAAGGTCACCCGAAAGAAGGCTTGTACACCCCTGGCATGGAACTGCGTGGCAAGTACACGCTGTTCGCCGAAGGTTGCCGTGGCCACATCGGCAAGCAGCTGATCAAGCGCTTCAACCTGGACACTGACGCTGACGCCCAGCATTACGGCATCGGCCTGAAAGAAATCTGGGAAGTCGACCCGGCCAAGCATCAGCCAGGCCTGGTAGTGCACACCGCCGGTTGGCCGATGGACATCATGGGCACCGAGAACACCGGCGGCTCGTTCCTCTATCACCTGGAAAACAACCAGGTTGTAGTCGGCCTGATCGTCGACCTGTCCTACAGCAACACCTACCTGTCGCCGTTCGACGAGTTCCAGCGCCTCAAGCATCACCCGGTGCTCAAGCAGCACCTGGAAGGCGGCAAGCGCATCAGCTACGGCGCTCGCGCGATCTGCAAGGGCGGCCTGAACTCGCTGCCGAAGATGGTCTTCAAGGGCGGCGCGCTGATCGGTTGCGACCTCGGCACCCTGAACTTCGCCAAGATCAAAGGCAGCCACACCGCGATGAAGTCCGGCATGCTCGCCGCTGAATCGGTGGCTGATGCACTGTTCGCCGACAAGGACGGCAGCGAAGAACTGACCACTTACGTGGAAGCGTTCAAGAACAGCTGGCTGCACGAAGAACTGTTCGCCAGCCGTAACTTCGGCCCGGCGATCCACAAGTTCGGCGCCATTGTCGGTGGTGGTTTCAACTGGCTCGACCAGAACATCTTCGGCGGCAAACTGCCGTTCACCCTGCACGACAACAAGCCGGACTACGCCTGCCTCAAGCTCGCGGCCGACTGCAAGAAGATTGACTACCCGAAACCGGACGGCAAGATCAGCTTCGACAAATTGAGCTCGGTGTTCATCTCCGGCACCAACCACGAAGAAGAGCAGCCGTGCCACCTGAAGCTGACCGATCCAAGCATCCCGATCAGCAAGAACCTGCCCCTGTACGATGAGCCTGCTCAGCGTTACTGCCCGGCAGGCGTGTACGAAGTGATCACCAAGGAAGACGGCGAGAAGCGCTTCCAGATCAACGCCCAGAACTGCGTTCACTGCAAGACCTGCGACATTAAGGATCCTGCTCAGAACATCACTTGGGTGACGCCGGAAGGCGCTGGCGGCCCGACTTACCCGAACATGTAAGCCGAACCGCGAACATCAAGGCTCCCGAAATGGGGGCCTTTTTGTTGCCTGCGATTTAGCGGATATTCGCGTTCCCTGCAGGCGTTGGCGAACGCCGCGATCGTCTAAAAACTTCAGTTACCCGAAGCAAAATCCCGCAACACCGCCCCATCCATCCGATACCGAACCCACTCCTCCTGTGGCTGCGCGCCCAACGATTTGTAGAAATCGATGGCCGGTGTATTCCACTCCAGCACACTCCACTCAAACCGCCCGCAATCATTGGCGCAGGCGATTTTTGCCAAATGACGCAGCAGGGTTTTGCCTGCACCGCCGCCGCGCTGTTCCGGGGTGATGTAAAGGTCCTCGAGGTACAAGCAGTTGCTACCCAGCCATGTCGAATAGCTGAAGAAGAACACCGCGAAACCGATCGGCAAACCGTCGCGCAAGCAGATCAGGCCATGGGCCGTGGCGCCTTCGCTGAACAGGCTGCGTTCGATGTCGGTGACGCTGGCGATGACTTCATGACGGGCACGTTCGTAGTCGGCCAGTTCAGTGATGAACGCGAGGATTTGCGGTGCATCACTGGGGGTCGCCGGGCGGATTTCGATCGTCATGGACGTGCCTTGTCAAAAGTTGAAAACGCCATACTAAGGCGATGCGTGGTTTGTGGCGATAGCGCTTATCTGTCGGGATAGTGCTTATTTGTGGCGAGGGAGCTTGCTCCCGTCGGCTTGCGAAGCAGGCCCCTACTATTCAACCGAGCGGTACGTGTCAAGGTACCTGTCACCTTGTCTTACAGTTGCTAGCCCGTTGCGCTCTTAATTTCAGGGCGCTCTGGGTTTAAATACACAGCATCTGCCAACTTCCAGTTGCGTGTTCGAGTGCTCCA
>NZ_FYDY01000012.1:0-145154 GCF_900187435.1 Pseudomonas sp. Irchel s3b5 | reverse complement strand
TCCCATCCCGAACTCAGCAGTGAAACGATGCATCGCCGATGGTAGTGTGGGGTTTCCCCATGTGAGAGTAGGTCATCGTCAAGATTAAATTCCGAAACCCCAATTGCGAAAGCAGTTGGGGTTTTGTTTTGTCCGCAGGAAAGTTCGTACAGCAATGACGGACAGGTCCCCGCTGTCATCGTCTACCTACGTAGTGCCGCCCGCGCCAATCGCGAGCAAGCTCAGCCTCAAATGACTAAACCCCCGGTACCGGGCAACTCATATCACCCTCCTGACACTTCAAGTACTGCTTGAACGTCTGAACCCGCGACTGGGTCCTTCTGACTGTCCGGGTTGCTTTTGAGCCGTGAAGTGATCTGCTGATACAGCGCGTTCAGCTCCTTGTCGGCCGCCGCATGCTGTTGCGCCGCGCACTGACTCATCGTCGACGGGTCACTGGCGTTTCCGCAATCCACGGCGAAAACGGGGGAGGTCAGCAACAGCGGTACCATTGCCAGTAGAAAGCGTGAGGAACATGGGGGATGCTCGCGGTTATCAGGGGAAATTGCGGTGCAGTGTAGCGAAGGGGCATTCGCTTGCTCTGCCAGCAGACTCCGACTCTTCCAGAACTTATGCCCGAAAATGCAGCCGAATATTTCGAACAGAATTGATCGCGTATCCTGATTAGTACAACTTCAGGGTTGGTCTTATGGTCTTACTGACCTACTGTTCAAGTACAGGAGGTGACTTATGAACCCAGCATCTGATCGCATCGAAAGGAAAATCCTGCTCAAGGCCAAGCGTTCGCAGGTCTGGCGCGTGGTGGCCAATGCCGAAGTGTTCGGGCAGTGGTTCGGCGTGGCGCTGGAGGGCAAGCGTTTTGTCGCCGGTGAGTGGACGCAGGGGCAGATTACTTACCCCGGTTATGAGCATTTGCGCTGGAACGTTCTGGTAGAGCGGGTTGAGCCTGAGCGGTTGTTTTCGTTTCGCTGGCACCCGTATGCCGTTAATCCGGAAGTGGATTACACCCAGGAGCCCACTACGCTGGTGAAGTTCGAGCTTGAAGACATGGATGACGGCACCTTGCTCAAAGTGTCCGAGTCCGGTTTCGATCACATTCCCCAGGCTCGACGGGAAAAGGCCTTCCGCATGGACAGTCGCGGTTGGGAGGAGCAGATGAACAACATAGAACAATTTCTGACCGACAGTGCCAAGGCCCGCCAGCAGGAGGACGGTTGATCCAGTTATCCGCTACAGGTCGGGAAAATCAAGGCGTCCAGGCTTGATGCCTGAGGTATCTAAGGGTTTTCGGAAAGTGCTTTATAGCGAATGTCTTACACGCGGTGGTAGTGATGTCGCCTGTTGCCCATTGGATCCGATGCGTAATCTGGCCTCACCCACTGAAGCACAGGAAGTGCTCAGGATCATGGATGATCGACCATAGGCAAGGAATGCCGCGACAAGGAGTCGTCATGGTCTTGGAAAAACCCGCTTCGGCGGGTTTTTTTGTGGGCGGTGAAAAGTCATGACTGCGGGCATTTGCATCCCGCAGCCATTTTTTCACTGACGGTCGAGCTTTGCCGCTGCGCGCTGAGTAATCTCGGCGCGCAATTTCAACGAGCCCGCAGCACGTTGGCGCGCTTCTTCAAGGACGCTGGTCGACGCTGTTTTGGGGCTGCCCGCCGCAAATGGCGGTGCCGGGGCGTATTCCAGTTGCAACTGCACCAGCTCGGCGGTGGCCTGGTCGAACAGCTCTGCGGCCAGGGTCAGGGCAAAGTCGATACCGGCCGTGATGCCGCCACCGGTCAGCAGGTTGCCGTCGCGAACGACACGATCTTGCACGGGGATGGCCCCTAAGGGCGCCAGCAGTTCGTGGTACGCCCAGTGAGTGGTGGCGCGTTTGCCCTTGAGCAAGCCTGCCGCACCGAGCACTAGCGAGCCGGTGCACACCGAGGTGACGTAACGCGCGTTAGCAGCTTGGGTCTTGATAAAGGCCAGGGTTTCGTCGTCCTCCATCAAAGGGCCGACGCCACTACCACCGGGGACGCAAATCACATCGAGGGCCGGGCATTCGTCGAACGTAGTGGTCGGTTTCAGCAGCAGGCCGGTGCTGGCGCTGATGGGCATCAGGTCCTTCCAGATCAGATGCACCTTCACATCCGGTAGTGAGGCCAGTACATCGTAGGGGCCGGTCAGGTCCAGTTGTTGAACCTGTGGAAACAACAGAAAACCGATCTGCAACGTCATGGCGCTTTTCTCGTGAAGTGGGTAGACGGTTTGACTGTAGGCTCGTAGTCTTTGGCGCATACGCCAATCTCCCCACGAATTACGCCAAATGCCGAAAACCATTCACGTACTTGCCTTCGCCAACGTGCAATTGCTCGACGTCACCGGGCCGTTGCAGGTATTTGCTTCGGCCAATGACATTGCCCGCCAGCAAGGATTGCCGTCGCCCTATGCGCCGTCGGTGATCGCCAGTGGCGGCGGGGCAGTCATGTCATCGGCAGGGCTGGCATTGCTGGCTGAACCGTTACCGGAGCAAGGCAGCGACACCTTGGTCATTGCCGGAGGCTGGGGCGTTTATGCGGCGGCGGAGGATGCTTCGCTGGTAGCGTGGGTACGCGAGCATGCGCGGGATTGCCGACGGGTTTCTTCGGTGTGCACGGGGGCGTTCCTGCTGGCGGCCAGCGGCTGGCTCGATGGTCGGCGCGTCGTGACGCACTGGACCCGTTGTGAGCAACTGGCGCAGCAGCACCCGCAATTGCAAGTCGAACCCAACCCGATATTCATCAACGACGGCCCGGTCTGGACCTCGGCCGGCGTCACGGCGGGCATAGATCTGGCGTTGGCCATGGTGGAAGAGGACCTCGGGCGGAGCATGGCCTTGGAAGTCGCCCGGCAACTGGTGGTGTTTCTCAAGCGTCCGGGTGGTCAGTCGCAATTCAGCGTGACCCTGTCCTTGCAAAAAGAAGGCAACCGGTTCGATGAGCTTCATGCCTGGATCAGCGAGAACCTCACCAAGGACCTCGGCATCCCGACACTGGCCCTTCAGGCCTGCATGAGCGAACGCAGCTTCGTCCGGCATTACCGCGCCGACACCGGCCAGACCCCGGCAAGGGCCATCGAACTGATTCGGGTCGAGACCGCTCGACGTTTGCTCGGCGACACCGGCGTGCCGATCAAACGGGTCGCGGTGCAATGCGGCTTCGGCAGCGAAGAAACCCTGCGCCGCAGTTTCCTGCGGGCCTTGGGCGTGACGCCACAGGCCTATCGCGAGCGATTTTCTGTTAGCGCCCCAGGTCCGGAGCCCGGTCCTCGTCAGGCTTCTGTTTCCGCCAGCTGATTGAAGTACTTCGTCCGATCCGGTGTAAACGTCACCACCATTGCGGTCCGTGAGCAGGTCAGCGCGCGTTCTTCGCTGAGATCAACGTCCAGATCCTCCCCACGCAAACCCTGCCATTGGGCGAGGTATTTGAGGGAGCCGTACTTTTCGAGTTTCTTCAGGCTACGGCTAACCCCGCCTTTCCAGCCCAGCACCGGCAGTTCGCCGTCGAGGCATTGCTTTGCAAGGTCAGGGAAGCGGGCGGCGCGCTGGCGGCCAACTTCCCAGCATTTGATCAGGCCCTTGTCGTGGGCTTCCCAGAGTGCTTCGCGGTTCAGACCGGTTCGAAGGGGAGTGTCGATGCTGCGATGAATGCGTTGGGTCATTCTGGTTCCTTGAATTCCGGGGGTGTTGGACAGCTCCGCTGTACCCGTTGGATCTGGATGTTAGGTGGGGATTTAATGGCTGGCAACAGGGTATTGCGACGAGTTTGCGGTGGTTTTGTTTAAGGGACGTAGGACGCCGATTGAGCAAAATTTGTGGCGAGGTAGCTTGCTCCCGCTGGGTTGCGAAGCGACCCAAAAGCCTGACAGTGCGATCTGTCAGATATATAGCCATTGCAGGGTTTACGACTGCTGCGCAGCCGAGCGGGAGCAAGCTCCCTCGCCACAAGAGTTCACTTGTTTATGAGGGTGATCTCACGGCTGCCAAAAACTCTTTTCCCCACTCAATTTCCGATCCAGAAAACACGCCGCATTGTTCATCCCAGAAATTGTCCCAGATGTCGGCGCGGCGTAGATAGCCTGGCGAGGCTGGTCCTAGCGGGCGAACGGCGCCGCCGTGGCCGGAGAGATGCGGGAGTTCTATCTCCGGCAGTTCCTGGCGGCCGTCGATGGCATACAGGATATTGAGCTTCTTCGGCTTGCCCAGGCGCATGAAGGCGTAGACGGTGAACGAGGCGTCGCGGATCCAGGTGAAGCGATAATCCCAGTTGCGTTCACCCCCTGGCGTTTCCGGCAGGCCGAAGGTCGCGGCGGCGAGAATGGCCCCGTGTTTGCGTGAGGTCAGCAGCTTCATGGCCAGGCCCGACCGCTGACCAGGCAAATCCGTCGCATCAGCAGTGGCGTGTCGTCCTCGGTATCGCCAATCGGCAGCAGATCGGTAACCTCGACCACTGCGCGGTCACTGAGCCAGCGGGTTTGCAGCACGTTGGTGTCGGGCAGGTAGATTTGTTCGCGACGGGCGTCGGGCAAGTCCGGCGACAATTGGAAAATGCCCGCGTCGGGGCTGTCCAGCAGCGAGCAGAAGATCGACGGGCTGTCGAATTCCGGCCAGCAGAAAAAGTCCACGCTACCCTTGTCATTGATCAGCGCCGCACTGCGCATGTCCCCGATGATACCGTGGGCGTCGATGGGGCTTTGGCGTTCGGGGTGATCAGCCATTGTCGCGAAACTCCGGCAACCAGGGGCCTATGTAGCTGACTGGTCCGGGGCTATGAGAGTTCATTTGGCGAGGGAGGTGAGTTGTCTGTTCTGGCCCCATCGTGAGCAAGCTCGCTCCTACAGTGGAATGCACTCCCTGTGGGAGCTTGCCCGCGATAGGGCCTTCACATTCAACCAACAAATTGCTGCTTTCCCGCCGGTCAGCCGTTATGGCAATTTGCAGACCCCTGATTAGATATGTACCCCATGGCCAACCCCTACCGTGAACTCTTCAAAGCCCCTGGCAGTGGCGCATTCGTACTGGCGGGCATGATCGCGCGCATGCCGATCTCGATGACCGGCATCGGCCTGATCACCATGCTCTCGCAGTTGCACGGGGGCTACGGACTGGCGGGTGCGGTGGCGGCGACTTTTGCGTTGGCCACGGCGTTTTGTGCGCCGCAGGTGTCGCGGCTGGTGGATCGATATGGCCAGGGGCGTATTCTGCCGGTGTCGGCACTGCTCGGTGGCGGGGCGCTGTTGCTGCTGTTGCTGTGCACGCGGTTGCAGGCACCCAACTGGACGCTGTTTGTCTTCGCCGCGTTGGCCGGGTGTATGCCGAGCATGTCGGCGATGGTGCGGGCGCGCTGGACCGAGGTGTATCGCGGCCGCCCGGAGCTGCAAACGGCCTACGCCCTGGAGTCGGTGCTGGATGAAGTCTGCTTCATCGTCGGGCCGCCGTTGTCCGTGGGTCTGTGCGTGGTGGCGTTCCCCGAAGCGGGGCCATTGGCCGCATTACTGGCGCTGGCCATCGGGGTGACGGCGTTCGTCTTGCAACGCAGCACGGAACCGCCGGTGCACCCCCACGAAGAACATCATCAAGGCTCGATCATTCGTTCCCGCGACATTCAACTGCTGATGCTGTTGATGGTGGCCATGGGCATCATCGTCGGCGTGGTGGACGTGGTCAGCGTGGCTTTCGCGCAGCAGCAGGGCCAACCTGCGGCGGCGAGCATCGTGCTTTCGGTGTATGCAATCGGCTCGTGCCTGGCGGGATTGGCGTTCGGTGCGTTGCGTTCCAAGTTGCCGCTGCCGCGCCTGTTTCTGTACGGCGGGGTGGCGACGGCGGTGACGACGTTGCCGTTGTTGTTGGCGGTGAACATCCTCGGCTTGTCCCTGGCGGTGTTTGTCGCCGGCTTGTTTTTTGCGCCGACGCTGATTGTAGCGATGGCGTTGATCGAACAAATCGTGCCGCCGGCCAAACTCACCGAGGGCCTGACCTGGCTGGTCACCGGGCTGAGCATCGGCGTGGCGATTGGCGCCGCCGGTTCGGGGTGGCTGGTGGATGCGTTCGGCGCGCGAAGCGGGTTCTGGCTGGCGATTGCGGCGGGGGCGGTGGTGCTGGGTTCCGCCATTTCGAGCTATCGCCATCTGAAATGATGTTTCCATGGAAAATGTCTGTACGACTAATTCCCGGCATACCTCATCCGTTCACCAATCAGACAACTTTCGAGGAAGAGCCCGGTGACCCAGCTGACATTGCTGTGCCTGCCCTATTCAGGCGCGAGTGCCATGGTCTACAGCCGTTGGCGGCGCAAGCTGCCGGAGTGGATCAAGCTGCAACCGGTGGAACTGCCGGGGCGGGGCGCGCGGTATGGCGAGCCCTTGCACACCGACATGCGGCGCCTGGCGCTGCAACTGGCCCATGAAATCAAAGCCACGCTCAAGGCGCCATACGCACTGTTCGGTCACAGCATGGGCGCGTTGCTCGCCTGCGAAATGGCCCATGCGTTTCGCTCGCTGGGCTGCCCGGAGCCGGTCGCGCTGTTCGCGTCCGGCACCGCCGCGCCGTCCCTGCGCGCCGACTACGACCGGCAATATGCCGAGCCGAAAACCGATGCTGAACTGATCGAGCAACTGCGCACCCTCAACGGCACCAGCGAAGAGATCCTGGCCAACGAAGAACTGATGAGCCTGACCTTGCCGGTGCTGCGTGCGGACTTCCTGTTGTGCGGGCGATTCGAGCCGGTGCAGCGGCCCTTGCTCAAGTGTCCTGTGCATGTGCTCGGCGGCAAAAACGATCGCGCCACCACCGAGCAGTTGATCGGCTGGAGCCAGGAAACCCGCGGCAGCTTTTCCGTGGACATGCTGGCCGGTGGGCACTTCTTCATTCATGAACATGAAGCCAAGGTGCTGCGGGTGATCAAGGATCAGCTCGAAGTGCATCATCGGCGGTACTCCATGGCTGCGAGCGCCTGATGATCGATTAATCCCGTTGTAGGAGCTGGCTTGCCAGCGAAGGCGGTCTTGCAGGTGGCACCATTTCTCCTGTCATGACCCTGTCGCTGGCAAGCCAGCTCCTACAAGAGCGGTGCGATTTACTCCCCTTCTGACACCTATTTCATTCGCTAATTTTTCCGGTCTGCATTCGTTTGATAAGGACGACGTGCCTTTGTGCTTCCCGCCACTGATCCGGATGCCTTGAAAATGAATGCTGAAGACTCCTTGAAACTTGCTCGCCGGTTTATCGGGTTGCCCCTGGAAAAGCGCCAGATGTTCCTCGCGGCATTGGCCAGGGAAGGCGTGGAGTTCGCCCGCTTTCCGATTCCATCCGGCGTCGATGCCGAGGATCGTCAGGCACTGTCTTACGCCCAGCAACGCATGTGGTTTCTCTGGCAACTGGACCCCCACAGCGGCGCCTACAACCTGCCGGGGGCGGTGCGGTTGACCGGGCGTCTGAACCTGTCGGCGCTGGAGCAGGCATTCGCCAGCCTGGTGGCTCGTCACGAAACCCTGCGCACGGTGTTTGCCCGCGATGCCGATGACAGCTTGCGGCAAGCCCCGAGCGCTGAGCCGCTGCGAATCGAGCACGTGGACTTCAGTGCACTGCCCGCCGCTGACCGTGAACGCGCCGTGGCTGAAAGCGCAGAGCAACAATCGGTATTGCCGTTCTATCTCGCAGTCGGCCCCCTGCTGCGGGTGACCTTGCTCAAGCTCGCCGAGCAGGAACATGTCCTGCTGCTGACCCTGCACCACATCGTCTCCGATGGCTGGTCGATGAACGTGCTGATCGACGAATTCATCGGCTGCTATGACGCGTTCGATGCAGGCACGCAACCGCAACTCGCGCCGCTGCCGATCCAGTACAGCGACTACGCCCTGTGGCAGCGTCGCTGGCTGGAGGCGGGCGAGCAGGCGCGGCAACTGGCCTACTGGCAGGCGCAGTTGGGCGATGAGCATCCGGTGCTGGAATTGCCACTGGATCACTCGCGTCCGGCGATGCCGAGTTATCGCGGCACCCGCTTCGAATTCGCGGTCGACGCACAACTGGCCGAACACCTGCGCTCTACCGCGCAGAAACACAACGTCACCCTGTTCATGCTCTTGCTCGGCGCGTTCAACGCGCTGCTGCATCGCTACACCGGGCAAACAGACCTGCGCGTCGGCGTCCCCATCGCCAACCGCAACCGGGCGGAAATCGAAGGGCTGATCGGTTTTTTCGTCAACACCCAAGTGCTGCGTACGCAACTGGACGGCCAGACGCGGGTCGACGACTTGCTGCGCGCCATCAAGGAAACCGCCCTCGGTGCCCAGGCCCATCAGGACTTGCCGTTCGAACGTCTGGTCGAGGCATTGAAACTGGAGCGCAGCCTCAGCCACACGCCGCTGTTCCAGGTGATGTACAACCATCAGCCGCACGTTGCGGACATGGCTTCGGTGAGCACCGCTTCCGGTCTTGAACTGAGTAGCGTCGACTGGCAAAGCCGCACCACCCAGTTCGACCTGACCCTCGACACCTGGGAGAAGGGCGGCAAGCTGCATGCGGCGCTAACCTACGCCAGCGACCTGTTCGAGGCCGACACCATCGCACGCATGGCCGGGCACTGGACGCGTCTGTTGCAGGCGATGGTCGACGACTCGACGCAAAAAATCGGCGAGTTGCCGATGCTGACGGCGGATGAACAGCAAGTGCTGGTGCATGACTGGAACCGCACCGCCGAGGTTTATCCTGTCGAGCAGTGCATGCATCAGTTGATCCAGGCCCAGGCCCGGCGCACACCCGAGGCGCCAGCCTTGGTGTTCGGTGAGCGTCAGCTCAGTTACGCGCAACTCGATGCACGCAGCAATCAACTCGCCCATTGCCTGCGCGAGCACGGTGTCGGTCCGGATGTGTTGGTGGGGATTTGCGTTGAGCGCTCGCTGGAAATGGTCATCGGCCTGCTGGCGATTCTCAAGGCCGGTGGCGCCTATGTACCGCTCGACCCGGAGTACCCGGCCGAACGCCTGACCTACATGATCGAAGACAGCGCGATTGGCTTGCTGCTCAGCCAAAGCGCATTGCTCGCCGCGTTGCCGACCGAGGGCGTCAAGGTCATTGCCCTCGACCAGCAAGGGGACTGGCTCGACGGCTACAGCGAAACCTGCCCGCAGGTTGAGGTGCACCCGCTGAACCTGGCCTATGTGATTTACACCTCCGGCTCCACGGGCAAACCCAAGGGCGCCGGTAACAGTCACGCAGCGCTGGTCAACCGTTTGTGCTGGATGCAGCAGGCGTACGGGATCGATGACAGCGACTCGGTGTTGCAGAAAACTCCGTTCAGTTTTGACGTCTCGGTGTGGGAGTTTTTCTGGCCATTGATGACGGGCGCACGTCTGGTGGTGGCACCGCCGGGTGCGCATCGGGAACCGGCGCGGTTGATCCGGATCATCAAGGATTACGGCATCAGCACTTTGCATTTTGTGCCGTCGATGTTGCAGGCGTTTATCCATGAGCCGGGTGTCGAGACGTGCTCAAGTCTCAAGCGTATTGCCTGCAGTGGCGAAGCGTTGCCGCTCGACGCACAGTTGCAGGTGTTCGCCAAACTGCCGGGCGCCGGGCTGTACAACCTGTATGGCCCGACCGAGGCCGCCATCGACGTGACCCATTGGACCTGCATCGACGAAGGCGCCGACAGCGTACCCATCGGCCGTCCCATCGCCAACCTGCGCACCCATGTGCTGGACGCGCAGTTGCTACCGGTCCCGGCGGGCGTGGCGGGGGAGTTGTACCTCGGCGGCGCCGGGCTGGCGCGCAGTTATCACCGGCGCCCGGCGCTCACTGCCGAGCGTTTCGTGCCGTGCCCGTTCCATGACGGCGCACGGTTGTACCGCACCGGCGACCGCGTGCGCCAGCGTGCCGACGGCGTAATCGAATACCTCGGTCGCCTCGACCATCAGGTCAAACTGCGAGGCCTGCGTATTGAGCTTGGCGAAATCGAAACCCGCCTGATGCAGCATCCGCTGGTGCGCGAAGCGGTGGTGCTGGTGCAGGGCGGCAAGCATCTGGTGGCGTACCTGGTGCTGGAAAACGCCGACGTCGATGCGCAATGGCCGCCAACCCTCAAGGCCTGGCTATTGAGCTCTTTGCCGGAATACATGGTGCCGACTTACCTGATGCCGCTGGACGCCTTGCCGGTGACCGCCAACGGCAAGCTCGACCGCAAGGCCTTGCCGCTACCGGAAGCCGCGCCGCAGCAAGCCTTCGTCGCACCGCAGGATCCGATGCAAACCGCGCTGGCGCAGATCTGGCAGGACGTGCTCGGGCTGGAGCGTGTCGGTCTTGAGGACAACTTCTTTGAGTTGGGCGGTGATTCGATCATCTCTATCCAGGTGGTCAGCCGTGCCCGTCAGGCCGGAATTCGCCTGAGTCCGCGTGATCTGTTCCAGTACCAGACGGTGCGCAGCCTGGCATTGATCGCGCTATTCGACAGCCACAGCGCTGTCGATCAAGGCCCGGTCAGCGGTGAGGTGATTCTGACCCCGGCGCAGCGTTACTTTTTCGATCAGGCCATCGCCCAGCGTCAGCACTGGAATCAGTCGCTGTTGTTGACGCCGCGAGAGGCGTTGAACCCTCAAGCGCTGGAAGCGGCACTGGTCAAGGTCATCAATCACCATGACGCCTTGCGTCTGCGCTTTATCGAAAGTGCTGACGACTGGAGCCAGCGTCATGCATCACCGGTCGAGTCTTCAGGATTGTGGCAGCGTCGTGCGTTGTCGACCGAAGAACTGACCGGGCTCTGCAATGACGCGCAACGCAGCCTCGATCTGGCAGACGGACCGCTGTTGCGCACTCTGCTGGTCGACCTCGACGATGGCAGCCAACGCCTGTTGCTGGCGATCCATCACCTGGCGGTGGATGGCGTGTCGTGGCGGGTGTTGCTCGAAGACTTGCAGCAGGCCTATCGGCAAGTGGCGTTGCCCGCGAAAACCAGCGCCTATCAAACCTGGGCCGCGCACCTGCAACAGCACGTCCAAACACTCAGTGAGCAGTTGCCGTACTGGCAGGCGCAACTGGCTGACGCGCGCGACTTGCCGTGCGACAACCCGCAGGGCAGTTTGCAGCATCGCCACGGGCACAAGATCGAATCGAAACTCGACGCAGGCTTGACCCAACGTTTGCTGCAACAAGCTCCGGCGGCTTATCGCACCCAGGTCAACGACCTGTTGCTCACCGCGTTGGCGCGGGTCATCTGTCGCTGGAGCGGGCACGACTCGACGTTGATCCAGCTCGAAGGCCATGGCCGCGAAGACCTGTTCGACGGCCTCGACCTGACGCGTACCGTCGGCTGGTTCACCAGTTTGTTCCCCGTGCGCCTGCAACCCGAGGCTGAGACTTGTGATGCAATCAAGGCGATCAAGGAGCAACTGCGCGCCGTACCGGCCAAGGGTTTGGGTTATGGGCTGCTGCGCTATCTCGGTGAACCGGCCCAGATCGAAGTCTTGAAAGGCTTATCGGCGCCAAGGATCACCTTCAATTACCTCGGGCAGTTCGACCGTCAGTTCGATGACGAGGCGCTGTTCGTCCCGGCCTCGGAGAGCGGTGGCCAGGCCCAGGGCGACGACGCGCCGCTGACCAACTGGCTGACACTGGAAGGCCAGGTCTATGGCGGACAACTCACGCTGCAATGGGGTTTCAGCCGCGACATGTTCGCCGACAGCACGGTGCAGCAACTGGCCGATGCCTATGCCGAAGAACTCAAGTCGTTGATCGAGCATTGCTGCGCGACAACGGCGGGCCAGGTCACGCCTTCGGACTTCCCGCTGGCGCAAATCACTCAGGCGCAACTGGACGCTTTGCCCGTCGCCGCGCCCGCCATCGAGGACGTTTACCCACTGACGCCGATGCAGCAGGGCATGCTGTTCCACACCCTGTACGAACCTCAGGCCGAGGCCTACATCAATCAATTGCGCCTGGATATTCAGGGCCTTGAAATCGCGGCGTTCGGCCGGGCGTGGCAGGCGGCGATCAATCGCCACGACATCCTGCGCAGCAGCTTCCACTGGCTGGGGCTTGAGTGCGCGCATCAGGTGATTCATCGCCAGATCGACCTGCAACTGCAAGTGATCGAAGCAGACGATATCGACCTCGATGCTTTGGCAACTGAAGCGCGCAGCCGTGGTTTCGAACTGAGCAGCGCGCCGTTGTTTCGCTTGATGCTGGTGCGTCGGGGCCGCGAAGACTGGCACCTGATCTACACCTGTCATCACATCCTCATGGACGGCTGGAGCAACGCGCAATTGCTCGGCGAAGTCATCCAGCACTATGCCGGCCAGACGTTGGCCAAGCCGTTGGGACAATACCGCGACTACCTCGGCTGGATTGCGCAACAACCGCTGCCGGCCGCCGAGCAGTTCTGGAAACAGGCACTGGCGCCGCTGGAAACCCAGACGCTGTTGGCGCAAGCCTTGCCGGCGCCGGTCGAAGGGCGAGGTATGGGCGAGCATCAACTGACTGTTGAAAGTGCCGCGCTGCAACGCCTGAGTGATTTCGCCCGCCAGCAGAAAATCACCCTCAACACCTTGCTTCAAGGTGCATGGGCGCTTCTGTTGCAGCGCTACACCGGCCAGTCTTGCGTGGCCTTCGGCGCGACGATTGCCGGGCGTTCCGCGTCGTTGCCGGGCATCGAGCAGCAGTTGGGATTGTTCATCAACACCTTGCCGATCATTGCCCATCCGTCAGCGTCGCAATCGGTGGGCGATTGGCTCAATCAACTGCAAACCCTGAACCTGAGCCTGCGTGAGTTCGAACACGTGCCGCTCTACGATATTCAGGGCTGGGCCGGGCAGCAGGGGGCGCTGTTCGACAGTCTGCTGGTGTTCGAAAACTTCCCGGTGGCCGAAGTCCTCAAGCAAGGCGCGCCAGCGGGCCTGACCTTCGGCGCGCTGCACCATCACGAAATCACCAGTTACCCGCTGACCCTCGGTATTGAAGTCGGCACCGCGTTGCGTCTGGATTTCAGTTTCGACCGCAGCCGGTTCAGCGCCGCGCAGATCAGCCAGTTGGGCGCGAGTCTGTTGCAGGTGCTGGCGCAGTTCGTAGCCCAACCACAGCAGGCACTCGGTGCTGTCAGCCTGCTGGATGCTCAGGCCCAAGACCGAGTACTGCGTAACTCGCGTCCACCGGCAGCGCGACTGGACAGCCCGTTGCTGGTCCATCAGCGTTTCGAGCAGCAAGCGACATGCACACCCGATTCGCTGGCGGTGGTAGCGGGTGACGAACGCCTGACGTACGCCCAACTCAATGCGCAAGCCAACCAACTCGCCCATCGCCTGCGCGCCCACGGTGTCGGGCCGGGGCAGCGGGTCGGCCTGTCGGTACGGCGCAATGCGCGGATGATCGTCAGCCTGATGGCGATCCTCAAGTCCGGCGCCGGGTATGTGCCGCTGGACCCGGATTACCCGGGCGAGCGCCTGGCCTACATGATCGAAGACAGCGGCATCGACCTGCTGCTGGCGCAATCGGGCCTGCTCGCCGATGTACTGCTGCCGCAAGGTTTGCCGCGCCTGACGCTGGACTTGAGCGAAGACGCCGGGTACTCCACCGACAACCCGGACAACCTTGCCAGCGCCGAAGACCTCGCGTACCTGATCTACACCTCCGGCTCCACCGGACGCCCGAAAGGTGTGTGCCTGGCCCATGCCGCACTGCGCGAGTTCTGTGTGATTGCGGCGGATTATTCAGGCCTGACCCCTGAAGACCGCGTGCTGCAATTCGCCACGTTCAGCTTCGACGGCTTCGTCGAGCAGTGCTATCCACCGCTGTGTGTGGGCGCGGCGTTGGTGATGCGCGGCGATGAACTGTGGGACACCGACATGCTTTATCACCAGATCATTGAGCATGACGTGACGGTGGCGGACTTGCCGGCGGCGTATTGGTTCTTGCTGTCCCGGGAGTGGGCCGCTCAGCCTCGGCGCGACAAGGGGCGTTTGCGTCAGGTCCATGTCGGCGGCGAAGCCATGTCCCTAGAAGGCTTGAAATTGTGGCACGCCGCAGGATTGAGCGATGTGCGTTTGCTCAACACCTACGGGCCGACCGAAGCGACCGTGGTTTCCAGCATCCACGAATGCACCCTGGCCGATACCCGCAACCCCATCGGCGTGCCCATCGGTAAAGCGCTGCCGGGCCGTGCGTTGTATGTGATCGACACAGAGGGTCATCTGCTGCCGAGCGGTTGCGTCGGCGAGTTGTGCATTGGCGGTGATGCGGGACTCGCCCAGCGCTATCACCAGCGCCCGGACTTGAGTGCCGAGCGCTTCATCGCCGATCCGTTTTCCACCACACCGGGGGCGCGGCTGTACCGCAGCGGCGACCTCGCACGCTATCGCGAAGACGGCGCGCTGGAGTATCTGGGGCGCATCGACCATCAGGTGAAAATCCGTGGCTTCCGGGTCGAGTTGGGTGAGCTCGAAGCGCACCTGCAAGGCTTGCCGATGATCAGCGAAGCGGCGGTGCTGGTGCACGAAGCCGTGGGTGGCAAGCAGTTGATCGGCTACGTGGTGCCGGCCAATGCCGAACTGCTGAGCACAGATTCGCGTCAACTCACCGACACCGTTCGCCGCGCCTTGGGTGAGCGTCTGCCGGATTACATGCTGCCCGCGCAATTGGTCCTGATGGCCGCGCTGCCGCTCAATCGCAACGGCAAGCTCGACCGTGCGGCGCTACCGGCGCCGGACGTCTGGGAAGCGGCCACAGGCACCGCGCCGCAGGGTGAGCTGGAAAACCAGCTGGCGCAGATCTGGCAACAGGTGCTGCAGATCCCACGGGTCGATCGCGAAAACAGCTTCTTCGAACTGGGCGGGCATTCGTTGCTGGCCACGCAGATCGTCTCGCAGATACGTCAGCGCCTCGGCCTGTCGGTGAGCCTGCGTAGCCTGTTCGAACACCCGCGCCTTGAGGATTTCGCCGCGCAGGTGCAAACCCTGCAACGCATCTGCGAGCGCCCGGCGCTGGTGGCGGACACTGGCGGCGAGCGGCAGCCGTTGTCCTTTGCTCAGCAGCGCTTGTGGTTCCTGTGGAACCTGGAACCGGACAGTTCGATGTACAACATGCCCGGTGCGTTGCGCCTGCGCGGTGAACTGAAACTTGAAGCCTTGCGCCAGACCTTCGACATTCTGGTGCAGCGTCATGCCGTGCTGCGCACCACTTTCTACGAGGAGGACGGCCAGGCTTGGCAGCGCGTGCAGGGGCAATTGCCGTTGAGTTTTGATGCCATCGACCTGCGGCATTTGCCATCGCCGGATAATGAGGCCCAGCAGTTGGCCCGCGAAGACGTCGCCCGGCCATTCGATCTGCGCCACGGTCCGCTGCTGCGAGTCCGCGTGCAGCGGGTCGCGGATCAGGAACACGTGCTGCTGTTGACCGTGCACCACATCGTTGCCGATGACTGGTCGTTCCGCATCCTGATCAACGAGTTCGTGACGCTGTACCCGAGCCTCAACCGTGGCGAAACGCCTCAACTTCCAGCCCACAGCGTGCAATACGCCGACTTCGCCAAATGGCAGCGTCAGTGGCTGGAGCAGGGCGGGGAACTGCAACGCCAGCTCGATTACTGGCAGCAGCGGCTCGGTGAGCCACTGCCCGTGCTGGAGCTCCCGGCTGACGGCGATCAACGCACGGCCGCGGAAGGCGCCAATGCGCATTTCACCTTCAGCGCAGAACTGAGCCAGCAACTGCGCGACTTCGCCCAACAGCACGATCTGTCGCTGTTCATGCTGCTGTTGGCCGGTTTCACCCTGGTGTTGCGCCAGCGCACCGAGGTCAATCGCGTGCGCATCGGCACCGATATCGCCAACCGAAATCAAGCCGAGCTTGAAGAAATGGTCGGCTTCTTCGTTAACCAATTAGTTCTGCAAATTGACGTGGAGGTCGAGCAGTCGGCCAGGCAGTTGCTGGACGCGTGCCGTCGCGCGGTGCTGGAGGCTTCGGACCATCAAGACCTGCCGTTCGAGCGACTGGTGGAAGCCTTGCGCTTGCCGCGTCGGGCCGGACGCTCGCCGCTGTTCGACATCAAGCTGATTTACCAGGAAGGCGTCGGTCGCCTGCCGTCGATGCAAGGCTTGCAGGTCGAGGACTTTGCGTCGGGGCGTCAAGCCGCCGAGATCGGCATGGTCGCCGCGTTCTACAACGACGCCGAGCACGTTCACCTGAGTTTCGAGACACCGGCCGGCCAGTACTTGCCGAGCACGCTGGAATGTCTGTTCGAGCAGATTCAGGCCGTGCTGCAAGCGCTGTTGCGCGTCGACGAGTTGAGCGTGGGCCAATTGCTGGAGGTGGCCACGGACGTGCAGCGCCGCGCCGAAACGCGCCTGAGTGAACAACGCAAGGCCTTGCTCGGCGGCGCCATGGCGATCAAGCGACGCTCGGCGAACCGCGGCGCGCCGACCGCGCAATCGGCGGCGGACTGATTCAGTCGACGGTGCTCAACCTGCACCGTCGTCAACATTTTCTGGAGGGGTTTATGAGCGTTTCAACGACCAGGTCCATTGCCAAATTGGGTCGTGGTGCCCGCAAGAGCCTGTCCACCGATCCGACGCAACTGGTGAGTTTCGCGCCGATGTTCGAGGGCGTCAGCATGCCGCTGGTGTGCCGTCCGGCCGTACCTGGCGTGAGTCTCGTGGAATGGGCGATCCAGAATCGCGCCCTGATCGAAACCCGCTTGCTGGAACACGCGGTGATTTTGTTCCGCGGCTTCCAGGTCGCCGACATCGCCGAGTTCAACCGTTGCGTCGATGCGATTTCCGGTGGCGCGCTGGAGTACCTGTTCCGCGCCTCGCCACGAACCCAGATCACCGGTCAGTTCAAGATCTACAGCTCCACCGATTACCCGGCGCCGGAGAAAATCTTCCCGCACAACGAGCACTCGTATTCGCCGGTGTTCCCGCGTCATCTGTACTTCTACTGCGACACCCCGTCGACCACCGGCGGTGAAACGCCGTTCGGTGATACCCGTCAGATTTTGGCGCGGATCGACCCGGCAGTGCGCGAGGAATTCCAGCGCAAACGCATCCAGTACGTGCGCAACTATGGCGACGGCATGGGCCTGCCGTGGCAGACCGTGTTCCAGAGCGAGGACCGCGCAGACGTCGAAGCCTACTGCGCGAAGATCGGTATCCAGGCCGAATGGAAGTCCGGCAATCGCCTGCGCACCCGGCAAAACGGCCCGGCCATCGTGCGCCACCCGCTGACCGGCGAACGCATCTGGTTCAACCACGGCACCTTCTTTAACGCGCTGACCCTGCCCGACAGCATCCGCGACAACCTGCTGCGCGAGTTCGGCCCGCAGGACTTGCCACAGAACACCTTTTTCGGTGACGGCACGCCGATTCCCGAGGACGTGATCCGTCACCTGCAAGGCATCTACCGCGACGTGATGGTCGAGTTCGCCTGGGAGAAGGGCGACGTGGTCCTGCTCGACAACATCCTCAGCGTGCATGCGCGCAACGAATTCACCGGCTACAGAAAAATCCTCACGGCCATGGCCATCGCGCAGAAAAGCGCCGACCTGGATCAGGAATAAGGACACCCGACATGAACACCACTGCCCTCGAACCTTCGGTAGACGTATTCCAGACTTCGGCCCAACAGGCGTTCTATCTGCGCGCCCAGGAACTGGCTGGACAAACCCTGTTTGCCGCCCTGACGCTGCCGCTGGCCCAACCGGTGACCGCGCAAGTTTTGCGCGCAGCGCTTGAAACGCTGGGCCAGCGCCACGAAACCCTGCGCACGGTTTATCGCCGCTTGCCGGGGATGAAATGGCCGGTGCAAAGCCTGTGCGATCAACTGCCGCTCACGTTGCTGGACCGCCAGCCTTGCGTGGCTGACGCCTTCGAGCGCAGTCGTGAAGCCATGCTCAACGATCCGATCCGGGTGCTGGCGGTGGCGCCGGTCGAGACCGCTGACGGACAGCATTGGGTCACGGTGCTGACGCTGGCGAGCAGCTTCGATGAAGCCTCGTTGCGCGTGCTTTCAAGCGAACTCGCCAGTCTGTTGCGCGGCGAAACGCTGCCCGTCGACGAAGAAGCACTGCAATACCTTGACTACACCGCGTGGCAGCAAGAACTGCGCGACGAAGACCTCGGCCATCAAGGCGCGGCGTTCTGGCGCAACCTGCAACAAAAGTTCGTCGTGGCGCACCGCTTGCCCTTCGAAAAAGCGGTCGACGTTGCGCGGGTGCGTCGTCAGGCCATGCTCGCTGACAGCCAATGGTTTGGCGACGTGCAGCGGACAGCCGCTGACTTCGGTGTCGAGGCCGAACAGGTGGTGTTGCTGCTGTGGAGTGCCTTTGTTGCGCGCATCGGCAATCAGGACAAGTTGTTGATCGGCTGGCAAGTAGAGGGGCGCAACGAGCAAACAACTGCGACCCTCGGACGCTTCGCCCGTCGCTTGCCGGTGGCCTTCGATTACCGCAGCCATCAAACATTGGCACAAGCGCTGGCATCGTTTACCGCCAACCTTGAGCAATCGCTGTCGTGGCTCGACTGCCTCAACGAGTTCGAGTTGAGCGCCGAAGGCACCGCGCCGCTGCGTTATGGTTTCGTCTATGAAACCGGTGTCGAACCCGCTATCGAGGTCGACGATGCCAACCCCGAAGTCCTGCGCCTGCGGGTTCAGGGTGAGCGGTTGCAGCTGTCGTGTCCGGAGGGCACAGTCCCGGAATCGATGCTGAGCGAATGGCTGGCCCAGTTTGCCGAGTTCAGCCGCCAGTTGCTCGCAGTGCCCGAGCTGACGCTGGCTCAGGCAGGTCTGGTCAATGAGGCGCAACTGAACCGATTGATCGAGAGCTTCAACCCGAACGCCACCGAGCAGGTGTTGCCGTGCCGCTTCCTGCAAGAACTGTTCAGCGAACAGGCGCGGCTGCACCCGCAGCGCATCGCGGTGAGCGTCAACGGTGAGCGCCTGAGCTACGCCGAACTCGATGCACGCTCCAACCAGGTGGCCAATACCTTGCGCGGTCAAGGCGTCAAACCGGATCAGATCGTGGCGGTTTACGGCCAGCGTTCGCTGGAAATCGTCATCGCGCTGTTGGGCACGCTGAAGGCGGGCGCGGCGTATTTGCCGCTGGACCCGAACTACCCGATTGAACGTCTGGCGTTCATGCTCGCCGACACAGGGGCGCGTCAGGTATTGGCCTGTCAGCCGTTGCCAGAAGCGTTGCTCAGTGAACACGTTGTTTCCCTGATGCCGGGTGCCGAAGTCTGGTCCGCGTCGCCGACTCAACCTGAACCCCAGGGCGACAGCGCGAACCTGGCCTACGTCATCTACACCTCCGGCTCCACCGGCAAGCCCAAGGGCGTGATGATCAGCCATGCCAACGCCGTGGCTTCGACCCTGGCGCGCAGTGCCTTCTATCGTCAGCCGTTGCGTTCGTTCCTGATGCTCTCGTCGTTCTCCTTCGACAGCTCGGTGGCCGGGGTTTTCTGGGCGTTGGGGCAGGGTGCGACCCTGTGCCTGTCGGACGAAGACAGCTACAAGGATCCGGCGCAACTGGCGGCGTTGATCCAGCGGGAAGAAGTTTCCCACTACCTGACCTTGCCGTCCTATCACGCGCAGATTCTCGAACACCTCGACCGTCAGGCGCTGGCCTGCGTGATTGTCGCTGGCGAAGCGTGCAGTAACGCGCTGGTGCAACGACATCGCGAGGCATTGCCGGGGGTGGCGCTGGTCAACGAATACGGCCCGACCGAAGGCACCGTGTGGTGTTCGGCCTGGGAGCTACCGCTCGGCGAAGACGACAGTATTCCGATTGGTCAACCGATTGCCGGCATGCGCATCCACGTGCTGGGGCCGGACCTGCAACCGGTGGCCGTGGGCGTTGAGGGCGAGTTGTATGTCGGTGGTGCCGGCATTGCCCGGGGTTATCTGCAACGGGCCACGCTGAGTGCTGAGCGCTTTGTGCCCGACCTGTTCGCGAAAACGGCGGGCCAACGCTTGTACCGCACCGGTGACCTGGCGCGTTATCGCGCCGATGGCGTGCTGGAGTATCTGGGCCGGGTCGACCATCAAGTGAAAATCCGTGGTTTTCGCATCGAGCTGGGCGAGATCGAAGCGGCCATGCGCAACGCTCCGGGCATCGAAGACGCCGCGGTGATTGCCCGCGAAACCCCGACCGGTCCGCAACTGCTGGGCTTCGTGGTGTCCCCGACTGACACCGCCGACATCCGCCTCAACGAGCTGCGCAGCCACCTGGCCGAAGCGCTGCCCGAGCACCTGCAACCGACGCGCTTGCAGGTGCTGGAAGGTTTCCCGCTGATGCCCAACGGCAAACTCGATCGTCAGGCGTTGCTCGATCTGGATGTGCGCCGCAGCGCCTTCGTCGCCCCGCGCAACGATCTGGAAAAAGCGCTGGCGGCGATCTGGGCCGAAGCGCTGCACGTCGAGCGCGTTGGCGTGCACGACAACTTTTTCGAACTCGGCGGGCACTCGCTGTTGGCCACGCGCATTCGTGCGCGGATTCAGGAACAACTGAACCTGGCGATCCCGCTCAAGCTGTTCTTCGAAGGCGACACCCTGGAGCGTCTGGCGGCGCAGATCGAGCAGTTCCGTCAGCACAGTGAACATAAAGAAAACGATGTAGACGCTCTCGAAGCGTTGTTCGACGAAGTGGATGAGGAACACGCGCGATGAGTGCTGCACCGGACAGAATGATGACCCTGGCCCAGCGTTTCTGCGGCTTGAGCGTGGACGCCCGGCGTGCGTTGCAACAAAAGATGCACGCCCAGGGACTGACCCTGGAACGGCTGCCGATTCCGCCAAGGGATCCCAGCGTCGACACCCTGCCGGCGTCCTACGCGCAGCAGCGCTTGTGGTTCCTCTGGCAGATGCAGCCCCAGGCCACCGCCTACAACCTGACCGGTGCCTTTCGCCTGAATGGCGCGCTGAATCATGAGGCACTGGCGCAAACCTTGAGCGCGCTGGTGCAGCGTCATGAAGTGCTGCGCACCACGTTTGTCTTCGACGACCAGCAGGTGCTGCAAAAAATCCACCCGCACATGGACGCGCCGCTGGTCGACGTCAGCGCGGGCGACGAGGCCGAGCTGCAACGGCAAATCGCCCTGAATGCCGAGCAGCCGTTCGACTTGCAGAATGGCCCGCTGATGCGTTGCCGGTTGATCCGCCTCGACGCCGAGCAACACGTGTTGGTCATGACTTTTCATCACATCGTCACCGACGGCGGTTCGCTGCCGATCCTGTTGCAGGAGTTCACCCGACTTTATGCGCAACTGAGTGCCGGGCAGCCTGCGCAGCTGCCGGAGCTGGGCATCCAGTACGCCGATTTCGCCCGCTGGCAACGGCTATGGCTGGAGGCCGGTGAAGCTGAGCGTCAACTTGATTACTGGCACCAACAGTTGGGTAACGAACACCCGCCACTGAACCTGCCGACTGACCGTCGACGTCCGGCGTTCCCTAGCCAGCAGGGCGCCAGCGTCGAACTGAAGGTTTCAGCCGCATTGACTGCGCAGTTGCGCGAACTCGCCCGCCGCGAAGGTTGCACCCTGTTCATGCTGTTGATGGCGGCGTTGCAGACGTTGTTGCATCGCTACAGCGGCGAGCAGGACATCCGCGTCGGCGTGCCGATTGCCAACCGCACCCGCCAGGACGTGGAAAACCTGCTGGGCTTTTTCGTCAACACCCAGGTGCTGCGCAGCCAGCCCCAGGCGGACAAGCCGTTTGTGCAGTTGCTGGCTGAAATCAAAGCCGCAGCACTTGGCGCGCAAGCCCATCAGGATTTGCCTTTCGAACAACTGGTCGATGGCCTCGGTGTGGAACGCAGCCTGAGCCACACGCCGTTGTTCCAAGTGATGTTCAATCACCAGCGCGACAGCGCTGATCCACAGCGTTGGGACTTGCCGGGCTTGAGCGTCGAGCCGCTGATCTGGGATGAAAAAACCACCAAGTTCGACCTGATGCTCGACACCGTCGAGGGCGATGAGGCTATCCACGCGTCGTTCGTCTACGCCACCGAATTGTTCGATGCTTCGACCATCGAGCGTCTGGGCCGGCATTGGTTGAACCTGTTGCAGGCGATCTGCGCGGATAGCCGCGTGGCCCTGGCCGATTTGCCGATGCTCGACGAGTCCGAGCAGCACGCGACCTTGCTCGACTGGAATCGCAGCGCGGTATTGAACAGCGATCCGGCGAACGCTCTGTGCGCCCATCAATTGATCGAGGCGCAAGCTGCCGCGCATCCGCACAACATCGCCGTGACCGGCGAGGGCGCCACCCTCACTTACGCCGAGCTGAACAGCCGCGCCAACCGCATCGCCCATCGCCTGCGCGAACGCGGCGTGGGCCCGGACGTAATGGTCGGGATCGCCCTTGAGCGTTCGCTGGAAATGGTCGTCAGCCTGGTTGCGATCCTCAAGGCCGGTGGCGCCTATGTGCCGCTGGATCCGCAATACCCGCAGGATCGCCTGGCCTACATGCTCGCCGACAGCGGCACGCGCCTGTTGCTGACCGATTCCGCATTGCTGCCGCGCCTGCCGTTGAACGACAGCATTGAAGTGATCTGCCTCGATCACGCCAGCGACTGGCTGCTTGAGGCCAGTGCCGACAACCTGCCGAACCTGACAGCGCCGCAGAACCTGGCCTACGTCATCTACACCTCGGGTTCCACCGGCAAACCCAAAGGCACGCTGTTGCCCCACAGCAACCTGACGCGTCTGTTCAGTGCCACCGAACATTGGTTCGGTTTCAACGCCGACGATGTCTGGAGCCTGTTCCATTCCTATGCCTTCGACTTTTCCGTGTGGGAAATCTTTGGTGCGCTGTTCCACGGCAGCAAACTGGTGGTGGTGCCCCACGCGGTCAGTCGTTCGCCAGAAGACTTCGCGAACTTGCTCCGTGATGAGCGTGTAACGGTGCTCAACCAGACGCCGTCGGCGTTCCGCCAGTTGATGCCGTTCGCTTGTGCCGACGCGAAAAACATGGCCCTGCGTTACGTGGTGTTCGGCGGCGAGGCGCTGGACGTGGCCAGCCTGCGTCCGTGGTACGACGCGTTCGATGACCGGCAACCGTTGCTGATCAACATGTACGGCATCACCGAAACCACGGTGCACGTGACCTACCGACCGCTGTCCCGCGCCGATCTCGACGGCGCCAACGGTTCGCCGCTGGGCGAGCCGATCGGCGACCTGCGCTGGTACGTGCTCGACCCGCGCCTGAACCTGGTGGCCAAAGGCTGCGTGGGTGAACTGTACGTCGGCGGTGCCGGCCTCGCTCGCGGCTATCACCAGCGCGCTGACCTGACGGCTACGCGGTTTGTCCCGGATCTGTTTGCCGATGAGGCCGGAGGGCGCCTGTATCGCACCGGCGACCTGGCCCGCTATTGCACCGATGGCAGCATCGAATACTCGGGGCGCATCGACCATCAAGTGAAGATTCGCGGTTTCCGCATTGAACTGGGGGAAATTCAGGATCGCCTGCAAAGCCATCCGGCCATCGAGCAGGCGCTGGTGCTGGCGCCCGAGGTCAATGGCAGCGTGCAACTGGTGGCGTGGTTCACCGCGAACGGCGACGACGGCGATATGCGCCAGTCCCTGCGCGAGCATTTGCAGGCCGGTTTGCCGGATTACATGGTGCCGGCGCACTTGATCAAGCTCGACCAATGGCCGCTGACCGGAAACGGCAAGCTTGATCGCAATGCCTTGCCCAAGCCTGATGCCGCGCTGGCGCAACAGGCCTACACGGCACCGTTGGATGAGATGCAGGCTGCGTTGGCAGCGATCTGGCAAGACGTGCTCAAGCTCGAACGCGTGGGCATCGACGATAACTTTTTCGAGCTGGGCGGCGACTCGATCATCTCGATCCAGGTGGTCAGCCGAGCGCGGCAGGTCGGGATTCGCATCACCCCGCGGGACCTGTTCCAGCACCAAACCGTGCAGAGCCTGGCGAAGGTCGCCGAGCGCAGTGCAGGGTTGTTGATCGATCAGGGGGCGGTGCGTGGTGAGGTGTTGCTGACGCCGATCCAGCATTGGTTTTTCGAGCAGGACATCGAGGCGCGGCATCACTGGAACCAGTCGCTGCTGCTGGAACTGCGCGAGCCGCTGGACAGCGCCAGTCTGCAACAGGCCTTGGCCGCATTGGTGGAGCATCACGATGCATTGCGTCTGCGCTTGTGTGAGGTCAATGGCGTCTGGCAACAGGCCCAGGCCGAACAGTGGAGCAGCGCCGAGGTACTGTGGCAGCGACAGGCTGCCAACGCCGATGAACTGCTGGAACTGTGCAACGCCGCGCAAGCCAGTCTGAATTTGCAGGACGGCCCGCTGTTGCGTGCGTTGCTGGTGGACATGGGCGCGGCGGGCCAGCGATTGCTGCTGGTGGTGCATCACCTGGCGGTGGACGGCGTGTCCTGGCGTTTGCTGCTGGAAGATTTGCAAACCGCGTATCAACAAGCGCAGCAGGCTCAACCGCTGCGTCTGCCCGCGAAAACCAGCGCTTATCAAGCCTGGGCTGCTCGCCTGCAATCCCATGCGCAAAGCACTGAGCTGACCCGCCAGGCCGCTTATTGGCAGGACCAGTTCCGCGACGTGCAGGTCGAGTTACCTGCCGACAATCCGCAAGGCAGCCTCGCCAGCCACCATGCCGTGAGTGTGGAAACGCTGCTCGACAGCACCTTCACTCGCCAACTGTTGCAGGACGCTCCGGCGGCTTATCGGACTCAGGTCAACGACCTGCTGCTGACGGCGCTGGCGCGGGTGCTGGGCCAATGGACCGGCCAGCCGTCGACGCTGGTGAAGCTCGAAGGCCATGGCCGCGAAGATCTGTTCGACGACATCGACCTGACCCGGACGCTGGGCTGGTTCACCTCTATCTTCCCGGTAAAACTGACCCCGGCCAGCGATCTGGCCGGCAGCATCAAAGCGGTCAAGGAACAACTGCGCGCCGTGCCGGACAAGGGCATTGGTTTCGGTATCCTGCGCTATCTGGCCGACGCCGGGCTTGAGGATCTGCCGTCGCCTCAGGTCACCTTCAACTACATGGGCCAGTTCGACGCCAGCTTCGACGAGCACGCGCCGTGGCGCCCGGCCAAGGAAAGCGGTGGCGCCGAGCAGGGTGAATCGGCCGCAATGGACCGGGGCCTGAGCATCAACGGTCAGGTCTATGCCGGGCAATTGCGCCTGAGCTGGACCTTCAGCGGTGACGTGTTCAACCCGCAAACCGTGCAGCGCCTGGCCGATGCCTACGCCATGGAATTGCAGCGGTTGATTGAACACTGCCTCAGCGGTGCCGGTGGTTTGACCCCGAGCGATGTACCGCTGGTGCGCGTCGATCAGGTGCAGCTTGATGCTTTGCCTTTGGCCGCAAACCGGATCGAAGACATCCTGCCCCTGTCGCCGATGCAGCAAGGCATGCTGTTCCACAGCCTGTTCGCTCCAGATGCCGGTGCCTACGTGCCGCAGATGCGCGTGGATGTGCAAGGCCTCGACGTCGAAGCCTTCCGTGATGCCTGGCAACAGACGCTCAATCGCCATAACGTTTTGCGCGCCGCGTTCTTCAGCGAAAGCAATGGCTCGCGGCCGCTGCAAGTGATTCTCGCCGACGCCACGCTGCCGCTGACCGTGTTCGATTGGCGCGATCAGGCCGACGTTACTGACGCGCTGGATCGTCTGGCCGAGGACGACCGATTGCGCGGTTTTGACCTGATGGCGGCGCCATTGCTGCGCCTGACGCTGGTGCAAACTGCCCGCGATACGCACCACCTGATTTTCACCAACCACCACATCCTGCTGGATGGCTGGAGCACTTCGCAGTTGTTCGGCGAAGTGCTGCAACGGTATTCCGGAACCATGCCCGCGCCGGGTGTTGGCCGGTATCGCGATTACATGACTTGGCTGGACACCCGTGATCGCGCCGCTTGCGAAGCATTCTGGCTGGAGCAGTTGCAGACGTTCGCCGAGCCGACCCGTTTGGCCGGTGCCCTGCCGGGGCCGGTTGCGGGGCAGGGCGGTGGTCATCGCACTCTGCACCTGAGCCTGGATCGTACAGCCACCGAACGCCTAAGCGGGTTCGCCCGTCATGCGCGCGTCACGCCCAACACCGTGCTGCAAGCGGCGTGGCTGTTGCTGTTGCAGCGCTACACCGGTCAACAAACCGTCGCGTTCGGCGCCACGGTGTCGGGGCGTCCGAGCGAGTTGCAGGGGATCGAGCAGCAGATTGGCCTTTTCATCAACACCCTGCCAGTGATCGCCACGCCGCACCCCGAGCGCACGGTCAGCCAATGGATCGATGAAATCCAGGCCCTCAACCTCAAGTTGCGCGACGTCGAGTACACACCGCTGGCGGATGTGCAGCGCTGGGCCGGTCACTCTGGCGAGGCGTTGTTCGACACGTTGCTGGTGTTCGAAAACTATCCGGTTGCCCAAGCGCTGGAGGAAGGGAATTCCAGTGCATTGAAGTTCTCCGGCATCAGCAATCACGATCAAACCAGTTTTCCGCTGGCGATTGCCGCCGAGCTGGGCGAATGCCTGGACCTGCGTTTCAACTACGACACGGCGCTGTTCAGCGCCGAGGCCATCGAAGGCTTGAGCACACGTCTGCGCGCGTTGCTCGATACCATGGTGAGTGCGCCGCAGCAGCCATTGGGGCGTTTGAGCCTGCTCGATGCCGCACAAACGACGCAGCAGGTGGAAGGCTTCAACCGCACCGCGCAGACTTGGTCGGATATGCGTCCGGTCAACCAGTGTTTCGAAGATCAAGTGCTGAAGACCCCGGACGCACCGGCCCTGGTGTTTGCCGGCCAATCCCTCAGCTATCGCGAACTCAACCAACAGGCCAACCGACTGGCACACTACCTGCGCAGCCAGGGCGTCGGCGCCGAAGTGCTGGTGGGCATCGCTGCCGAGCGTTCGCTGGAGCTGGTGATCGGCCTGCTGGCGATCATGAAGGCCGGTGGCGCCTATGTGCCGCTGGACCCGGATTACCCGCGTGAACGCCTGCAACACATGTTCGAAGACAGCGGCGTGCACTTGCTGCTGACCCAGCGTCATCTGTTGGAGCGGTTGCCGATTCCAGCCGCCACCACGGCGATCTGCCTGGACGATATGGCGCCGTTGCTCGAAGGCCTGAGCGAAGAAAACCTGCCCTGCGTGGTCGAGCTGCAATCGCTGGCCTACATGATCTACACCTCCGGCTCCACGGGCAAACCCAAGGGCGCGGCCAACCGTCACGATGCCTTGTACAACCGTCTGGCATGGATGCAGGGCGCGTACCCGCTGGACGGGCGCGACACCGTGTTGCAGAAAACCCCGTTCAGTTTCGACGTGTCGGTCTGGGAGTTCTTCTGGCCGCTGATGGTCGGCGCACGCCTGGCCGTGGCCGAGCCGGGCGCCCATCGCGATCCGGCGCAATTGGTCAGCCTGATTGAGCAGTATCAGGTCAGCACTCTGCATTTCGTGCCGTCGATGTTGCAGGCCTTCGTCCAGGGCGAAGGCTTCGAGCGATGCGCCAGCCTGCGGCAGATCATGTGCAGTGGCGAAGCGCTGTCGGTGGATTTGCAGCACAGCCTGTTCGGCGTGTTGCCGCATGTCGGTTTGTACAACCTGTACGGTCCGACCGAAGCGGCCATCGACGTGACCCACTGGACCTGTGTCGATGACGGCGGCTTCAGCGTGCCGATCGGTTATCCGATTGCCAACCTGGTGACCTACATCCTCGACGACAGCCTGCAACCGCAAGTGGCGGGCTGCGTCGGCGAGTTGTACCTGGGCGGCATCGGCCTGGCCCGTGGTTATCACAACCGCCCGGACCTGACCGCCGAGCGCTTTGTCGCCAGCCCCTTCGGTGCGCAGGGCGAGCGCCTGTACCGCACCGGCGACCTGGCGCGTTACCGCGAAGACGGCGTGATCGAATACGTCGGTCGCATCGACCATCAGGTGAAAATCCGTGGTTTACGCATCGAACTGGGAGAAATCGAAGCCTGCCTATTGGAGCATCCACAGGTGCGCGAGGCCGTGGTGATCGCCCTCGATGTCGGCAAATCCAAACAGCTGGTGGCCTACGTCGTGGGTGATGCCGCCATCGATCCACTCAAGCAACACCTGCGCAACGCGCTGCCCGAGCACATGCAGCCGAGCCACGTACTGTTGCTCGATCAATTGCCGGTGACGCCCAACGGCAAACTCGACCGCCGGGCATTGCCGCAGCCGGACCAGCAAGTGCGCGAATACGTTGCGCCGCGCAATGCCGTGGAAACAACGCTGCAAGCGGTTTGGCAGGCATTGTTCGAAGTGCCGCAGATTGGCATGCAGGACAACTTCTTCGAACTGGGCGGCGATTCCATCGTCTCGATCCAGGCGGTCAGCCGTGCACGCAAAGCCGGGTTGAGCATTTCCCCCAAGGACGTGTTCAGCCATCCGACCATCGCCGAACTGGCGACGGTCGCCCAACCGCTCGCGGCGGCTCAACCCGTGCCGACACGGGTTGAGCCGGCAGCGGAAATCGAACTGAGTACCGCGCAATATCAGGCGCTGGAACTGACGGCGGACGAAGTCGAGGACGTCTATCCGCTGTCGCCGATGCAACAGGGCATGCTGTTCCATTCGGTGCAGGACGGCGATTCGGGGCTGTACGTCAACCAGATCGAAGTGGGCGTGCGCGGCGTCGATGGTGCACGTTTGCGCGAGGCGTGGGCCGACGCAGCCCGACGTCACGCGATCCTGCGCACCGCATTCCTGTGGGAGGGCGACAAGGAGCCGCTGCAAGTGGTGTTGCGCCACGCGTCTTCGTTGCTGACCGAACTGGACTGGCGCGGGCTGGATGAGCAGCCTGAGCGCGTGCGCCAATTGGCTTTCGAGGAGCGTGAGCGTGGCTTCTCGCTGAACCGTGCGCCGTTGCTGCGCCTGTTGCTGGTGCGTCTGGAGGACGACCGCTTTCGCCTGATCTGGACTTACCACCACATCCTCATGGACGGCTGGAGCGTGTCGCGCCTGATCGGTGAGGTGTTGCGTCATTACAGCGGTGAGGAGCACGAACCGGTTGCGGCCTATCGCGACTACATCGACTGGCTCGGCCAGCAAGTCGCCGAGGCCAGCGAAGCGTTCTGGAAAGACAAACTCAACAATCTCGAAGGCGCCACGCACCTGGCCCGCGCCTTGCCGGTCAAGGCGCCGCAAGCGGGTTATCACGCGATCTACACGCACCTGAGTGCCGAGCGGTCCGCACGTTTGCAAGCGTTTGCCCAGCAACAGCAGGTGACCCTCAATACCCTTGTGCAAGCCGCGTGGTTGCTGCTGTTGCAGCGCTACACCGGTCAGCGCACGGTGACGTTCGGCGCCACGGTGTCCGGTCGCCCGGAAACCCTCACCGGCTCGGAGAACATGCTCGGGCTGTTCATCAACACCTTGCCGGTGGTCAACACGGTGCCGACCGAGGCCCGCGTCGGCGACTGGTTACGGGAAATTCAGGCCTACAACCTCGACATCCGCGACTTTCAGCAAACCCCGCTCGGCGATATCCAGCGCTGGGCCGGGCAGGGCGGACAGTCGTTGTTCGACAGCATCATCGTGTTCGAAAACCAGCCGGTGGACCGCACGCTGCGCGAGTGGAACGGCGACTCCCTGCGTTTCGAGGACGTTTCCGATTTCGGCCTGACCAGCTTCGCCATGGACCTGATGGTCAGCCTCGATGAAGGGCTGCGCATCGAGTACATGCACCAGCGCGATCAGTTCGACCTGACGACCGTCGAAGTCCTGCGCAGTCACATGGAAAGCCTGATGCAGCGCCTGTGCGAGGACGCCGGGCGTGCCGTCGGCGAGCTGGGGTTGCTGATCCTGGACGAAGGGCGGGCGCTGGACGGCGAGCTGCCGGTGGTGGCTGACGGTGATGAAACACCGGTGCACGAGCTGATTCGTCAGCGTGCACGCCGGCAACCGGATCATACGGCGCTGGTCTTGAGCCATGCCGATCGCGATGCCGAGCACTTGAGCTACGCCGAACTGGACCGTCGCTCCGATGCCCTTGCGGTGCATCTGCTGGAACAAAGCGTGCAGGCCGAGGACGTGATCGGCGTGTTCATGGAGCGCTCGCTGGAACTGGTGGTGTCGTTGTTGGCGGTGATGAAGTGCGGCGCTGCGTACGTGCCGCTCGATCCGCAATACCCGCAGGAGCGCCTGCGCTACATGATGGCCGACAGTGACATGCGTCTGCTGCTGACTCAGGAGCGCTTGCGCGATGTTGCGCAGCTCAATCCGGGCACTGTGATGATTGCCGTGGATCGTCTGGATCTCGAAGTCGACGTGGCAACACCGAAACCTGGCGTGCACGCCGAACAACTGGCCTACCTGATCTACACCTCGGGTTCCACGGGCAAACCGAAAAGCGTCGCCGTGGCTCACGGACCGTTGAGCATGCATGTGCAAGCCATCGCCGACCTGTACGAAATGGACCCGGGCAATCGCGAATTGCATTTCATGTCGTTCGCCTTCGACGGTGCCCATGAACGCTGGATCACCGCGCTGATCAGCGGCTCGACCCTGGTGATCCGCGACAACACGTTGTGGACCGCTGAGCAGACCCTGGCGGTGCTGCACCGCCAGCGCATCAGTGTCGCCTGCTTCCCGCCGGCGTACCTGCTGCAACTGGCCGAGCACGCCGAACTGCAGGGTGGCAACCCACCGCCGGTGCGCATCTATTGCTTCGGCGGCGACGCGGTGCCGGACGCCACGTTCGAACGGGTCAAGCACACGCTCAGGCCGCAATACCTGGTCAACGGCTACGGCCCGACGGAAACCGTGGTCACGCCGCTGCTGTGGAAAATCGCTGCCGATGGCCAGTGCCAGGCGATGTATGCGCCGATTGGCCAACGCGTCGGCGCCCGCAGCCTGCATGTGCTGGACATGGACCTCAACCCGTTGCCGGTGGGCATGGTCGGTGAGTTGTACATCGGCGGGCGCGGTGTCGCACGCGGCTATCACCGTCATCCGTGGCAGAGCGCCGAGCGCTTTGTTGCCGATCCGTTCAGCCGTGAAGGCGGGCGCCTGTACCGTACGGGTGATCTGGTGCGCCGTCGCGAGGATGGCGTGTTTGATTACGTCGGGCGCATCGACCATCAGGTCAAGGTGCGCGGTTTTCGCATCGAACTCGGCGAAATCGAAGCGCGGTTGCGCGAGCAGGCCGGAGTCAACGATGCATTGGTGGTAGTGCGGGAAAACGGGCAAGGTCCGCAATTGATCGGCTATGTGGTGGCGGCTGAAGACGATGGCCTCGGCCCGCGTTGCCAGGCGGCATTGCGCGAGAGCCTGCCCGACTACATGGTGCCGACGCAGGTCGTGGTGCTGCCGCGCTTCCCGCTGACGCCCAACGGCAAACTCGACCGCAAGGCATTGCCCGATCCAGCCTTCACGGGCCGCGACTACGTGGCCCCGCGCACGCCGCTGGAATGGGCGTTGGCGGACATCTGGCAACAGGTGTTGGGCATCGAGAAGGTCGGCATCACCGACAACTTCTTCGAACTGGGCGGTGATTCGTTGCGCACCCTTAAAGTGATCTCGAAAGTCCGCGCTCTGAATCTGCCGGACTTCCAGCTGAAACTGCGCGACATGATGGCCAAACCGACGATTGCCGGGTTGTCCGGTGTCGATGAACAACCTGTGCGGCAGTGCCCGCTACCGCTGTTGCTGCTCAATCAGGTGGTGGGCGATCAGCCTGCGCTGTTCTGCCTGCACGCCGGTTTCGGCACGGTGTTCGACTACGAGCCGCTGGCCCGGCGCCTGGAGGGCGAGCGCACAGTTTACGGCGTGCAATGCCGGATGCTGCTCGATCGGCAGTGGCAGGACACGTCGCTGGCGCAAATGGCCGGGGATTACGTCGAAGCCATTCGAGGCAAGCAACCGCAAGGGCCGTACCATTTGCTGGGTTGGTCGCTGGGCGGGGCGTTGGCGTTAATGGTCGCTGATTTGCTTGAACAGCAGGGGCAGCGCGCCGCGTTCGTCGGGCTGGTGGACAGCTTTGTGCCGACGCCAGCCAATGCCGTAGCGAGCCCGGATGAGTGGCGCGTGGATCTGGCCGAATTTCTTGGCGCGACGCTGGGCATTGATACCGATGTGGTTGAACGGGCGTTGCATGCAGAAGCGGAGGGGGATCACGAGGCTGTGGCGCGGATCATTCGTGCAGTCATCGACACGCAAAGCGAGCAGGCCAGCGGGTATGCCTTGCTTGGTGCCGATGAGTTGGCCCAGACGTTCATGGTCAGCATGCGATTGAAGGCGCTGTCGCGGCAGGTCGATGCGTTGCCGATACCGCAAGCCGAGCTGTGCTGTTGGTGGGCCGATGGCAACCCGACGGCGGAGCGCGGGACCCTCGAACGCCAGCAACCGCGGTTGCGCAAGGTGCAAACGGTGACGGCCAGCCACTTCGATATTCTGCAAATGGATGAATGTCTGGAGGCTGTGGTGGCGTTGTTAGGCCGGGAGGTGGTGCCCCAGCTCTGAGCCAATAAATTGTGGTGAGTGGGCTTCCCTGTGGCGAGGGGGCTTGCCCCCGTTGGGCTGCGAAGCGGCCCTAAAACCAGCCACTGCGGTTATTCATGCATACCGCATTGTGCGGATTTGCGGCTGCTGCGCAGCCGAGCGGGAGCAAGCTCCCTCGCCACAGGTTTTCATTCAGCCTGAGGTTATCGAGTTCGCCCTAACGAACAACCCTCACGCTTCGTTTACCACGGTAAGCCTGTTTATTTTTTGGAGACTACCGCCCATGGCACTGCACCCGGACATCGAAGGGTTTCTTGAGCTGGCCGAGTTCGGCCGCCTCAGCGGCAAGAGCCAGCCCATGCATGAGTTGACCCCGGACGAGGCCCGCCAGCAATTCGAACAGACCTCACAGTTGCTCGATACCGCGCCGGTGGGTGAACTGACGGTGACGGCTGTGAGCATCCCTGCACGCGATGGGCATTTGCTCAGTGCACGTCTTTACGCCAAACCGCAGTCGGACAACGAACCGCTCCCGGTGTTGCTGTACTTCCATGGTGGCGGTTACGTGGTGGGCAGTCTCGATTCCCACGACACCTTGTGCCGACGCTTGGCACTAGCGGGGGAGTTTGCCGTGTTGTCGGCAGATTATCGCCTGGCGCCCGAGCACCGTTTTCCCACCGCTTACCACGATGCCGAAGACGTGACGCGCTGGCTGGCGAGCGGCGCGCCGGCGCTGCGGCTCGATGCGCAGCGGGTGGCGCTGGCCGGGGACAGTGTTGGTGGCAGCCTGGTGGCGTCGCTATCGATTGCCATCGCTCAGGACCCGCAGGCCTGGCCGCTTTCGCCACGCCTGCAAGTGTTGTTGTACCCGGTGATCGACGCCGTGAAAAAACGCCCGTCCCTGGAGCGATTCGCCGAAGGCTATCTGCTGGAAGCCACCACGCTGGAGTGGTTCTACCAGCAGTATCAGCGCAGCGAGGCCGACCGCAGCGACTGGCGGTTTTCACCCCTGTTCGCCGAACGCCTGGAACGACTGACGCCCACCGTGCTGTGGCTGGCCGAGTACGACCCATTACTGGATGAAGGTCTGGCCTGGGCCGAAAAACTGCGCGCAGCGGGCCAGCCGTTAGTGCTGGACGTGAAAGCCGGCATGACCCACGACTTTGCACGTATGGGCGAAATGGTCCAGGAAGTGCCGGGAATGCTGGCGCAACTGGCGGCGCAGATCAGCGAAAGCCTGGGTTGATACGGGCAATCCCTGTAGGAGCAAGCTTGCTCGCGATAGCGGCAGCCCATTCAACATCCCTGTGCCTGACACTCCGCCATCGTGAGCAAGCTCGCTCCCAAAAAAGTCCGCTACTTGACCCCGGTCGCGTAAGCATCAGCCTGTGCTTTAATTTGAACACTTCAATACAGCGTTCCACACGCAACTTGCAACGCGACATAACTTGTCGCCTGACTGTTGAGCCGAAAGGGAGTTTGCATCGTGACTGAAGAGATAAAAACCAAAGGCCCCGCCTCGTACTTCCCATCCATTGAAAAGAAGTACGGGCAACCAATAAGCCACTGGCTGAACCTGCTTAAAACAGTAGACGACAAAAAGCATATGGAAAGGGTGGCCTGGCTCAAGGCGGAACACGGTATGGGGCATGGCCACGCTAACGCTTTGGTTGCGTATTACCTGGCCACCGCCAAGAGCGACTGACTTGGGTTTTGTATTGAGCCAACACCGAACAGCGTCGCGTGTTGGCTCACTCAAAATGACGATTCAATCAGTCTCTGCGTTTATCAAGACATTGGCGGCGTAGCACCGTGCTGTTGATGTCCTTGCAATTGACCGAGTAATCGTCATCGTCATAGTCTTTGTTTTTTGCCTTGTCTTTGGCCTTTCCACAATTGCCATTGTCATTGCAATTGCCTTTACCCTTTTGATTGTTGTCGCTGTTGTTTTTCAGACAGTTTCTGACGTCACTGGCACTGCCCGCATCATCACAATCCGAACCGGCATAGGACAGCGATGGCAAGGCCAGGGAGAGCAGGGCGGTACACACAGCGGCCGCTACGATTCGCATAACAAAACTCCTGATTAGAATGCTTTTGCGCAACTATTGCCTTGAGACACTCACGGCTGACTATAGCAGGCCTCGGTATAAACGAATGCGTACGGCTTTATACCTTGCGTAACTCGACTCAAGCCTGTTCGCCGCTCGACGATCTGTCGAACGACCCCTGGGCCGGGCTCAACGCCAGCATTTCGCTGATCCAGCGAGCCTGCCGGGCGATGTCTTGTACCTTTTCCTCGGGCACCTGCCGCGCTCGCTCGAAGTGGCTCAGGGTCCGCTGCTTCTCACGCAGCAAGCGCTGCCACTTGGCCAGGAACACCGGGCTGCGTGCCTGCATCTGAAGCGGGCCGAAGTACAGCTCTCTGGCGGAATACATCACCGGCCCGGCGTGCTCGGCGACGATGACTTCATAGTAGAAACGGTTCTCCCGCAGCACTTCTTCGCTGAGGATGCGGTAGCCATTGTCCATCAGCCATTGGCGCAGAGGCTGTTCGCCGCCGTTGGGTTGCAGGATCAGGCGCTCTTGGCCGCTCAGGCACGCCTTGCCGCTGTCGAGAATGTCGCGGATGGTTTCGCCGCCCATGCCGCAAATGCTGATCGCGCTAATCCCGTCTGCCGGCTCGATCGCCGCCAGGCCGTTGGCCAGGCGCACGGTGATATTCAGTTCCTGGCCGCTCTCGCGCACCCTGCGTTGTGCTGCACCAAACGGTGTCAATGCGACCTCGCCGGCCACCGCCATCGCAATGGCGCCACGGCGCATCAATGCCACCGGCAAGTAGCCGTGATCCGAGCCGATATCGGCCAGGCGTGCACCCGCCGGCACATGTGCCGCCACGCGCTCCAGGCGCATGGACAATGTCTGTTCGTTCAACTGCAGCCTCTTACTCGCCCGGGTAAACGTTGCCGTTCATGCGTGAACAAACAATCCGGGGCAATTCTTTAAATAGGGATGAGTGCCATCTGGCGTGAGAGCCTCGCGACAGAAAGCAATCGGCCGGAAGGGTACATGGAAAAAGGGCCTGCACCTACGCTTGGTCTGGGTCATAACGCCGAACGGCGACTCACCCGGTTCTGATGTGCTGATTTTTCAGCTTTTTCGTCGCCCGCATTGAAAATCAACTAACGTTCATGACGGTGCGCAGCAGAACTTCAGGGAAGACGAAGTACCGACGTTACCAAACCAACGGTATAGCAAGACTGGGAGGTCAATATGCGATCCACGTCCGCGACAGAATCCATCGATTACAGCTTGGGCGGCCGCTGTGCTTTGCTGTTTGTCATCATCAACACGTTCTGGCTGCCGGATGCGCAAGCCGCGTGCGGGTCGGCGGCGCCCGGGGCCTATATCCTGTCCCAAACCTGTACGCCCGCGGCTGGATTTGATGCATCCATCACCACGCAACCGGGTACGACGATCACCACGTCTATTGGCTCGTCGGTGCTCAGTCGCGCCAATAACGGCAACTCGGCGATCACCCTCAGCGGCACCACGATCACCAGCACGCCGCCCACCGCCGCCAACGCGGTCTTCGCCAACGTGATAGGAGCGGGTGGTTCAGGGAATGCCACGCTCACGATTGATGGTGGCGTAAACACGGTCAACCTCGGTGGCTCTGGACTCGATGCGCTGGCGATCACCAACGTCAATACCGGACTGTCTACCGTCTCGGTCACGTCCGGCACTACGCTGACCATCCTCAATACCGTCGAAGGCAACGAACACGACGGCATCGATGTGAATGCCAGTGGCGGTGGCGCGATCAATGTGGCGCATAACGGCAACGGCTCGATCACCACCTCAGGCGGCAACGGCATCTGGGCCAAAGGCACGGGCAGCGGTAACGTCAATGTGAGCGTCGCAAGTGGCGTCAGTTTCCTCGTCGACAACGCCAGCGAACTGTCCAGCGGTCCGCCTATTGGCGACGATTCGTCGCCCACCGCGGGTGTTGGCAATCACGCCGGGGTCCATACCCGTGCGATCAACGGCAACACCACGGTCGATAATGCCGCCACGGTCGAAGGGCGCGGCATGAACGCTTTTGGCATTTTTACGGAAGGCGGCACCGGCGACACCACGTTGCACAACAGCGGCTCGATCACCACCAACGGGTTGAACGGCTTCGGTATCCGCGCGCTCTCGACTACCGGCAGCATTGCCGTGGTCAACGATGGCACGATCACCACGACCGGTGGCGGCGGCCACGGTATCTACGTTAACGATAACGTTGGGGCTCTGGGCAATATCAGCATCCAGAACAATGCTCAGCTCAATGTTGGCAGCACCACCGATATCACCGGTTCGCGCGCCATCTACGTGATCAAGCGCGGAACCGGGGACGTGAACGTAACGGGCAATGGCAATATCAATGTCGTCGGTGGCCTGACGACCACCCGCGCCTACGGCATCATACTCAGTGCAGAAGGTGGCAACATCGCCGTGGATTACGCGGGTGACATCTCGGCCAGCGGCGCCGGTGCAGGCGGCATTCGGGCCGAAGCGAGGGCGGGCAGTGTGCGTGTCGATTACACCGGCAATCGCATCGAGACGTTCAACGGCAATGCGAACGGCATCTACGCCTCGACCCAGTCGGCCACGGGAACCGTGGACATCAATGCTGGCGGGACGATCATCACCCACTCCAATACCGGCGGTGGCGACGGCACCGGCATCGGCTCGTTCGGCCTGCAGGCCTTGTCCCAGGGCGGCGATGTGAATGTGGCATTTACCGGGCCGCGTATCGACGTCAACGGTTCCGGCGCCGCCATCGTGGTCGGCAACGCGTTCGATTCGGGAACCGGATTGGGCAGCCTCAATGTCAGCAACAAGGGCGAACTCATTGCGCGGGGCAATCAACAACAGGGCATTCGCACGTTTTCAACCACCGGGCAGCAGACGATCACCAACACCGGTGCGATCCAGACGCTCGGTGCCAGCAACAGCCAGGGCATTCGTGCCGAGGCTTCAGGCGCCGCCAATGTGACGGTCAACAATTCTGGGGCGATCACCACCAAGGGCACCGGATCATCGGGGATCGACGCGCAGGCGCAAGGCGGATCGGTCAGCGTCAGCAACAGCGCGGCGATTTCGGGCGGATGGGCAGACAGCAGCGGCGTCACCCTGGCCGGTGCCACGCAAGTGTTGAGCAACACGGGCAACATTGCGGCGCTCAGCGATTCGGCCGTCCATGCGGATGCGAGCGGTACCGGTAGCACGTTCACACTCAATAATGCGGGGCAAATGACTGGCTCGGTCACGGCGGCAAGCGCTGTCAGCCAAGTCGCCAACTCAGGCACCTGGACCTTGCGCAATTTTGCCGACAGCACCGGCAGCGGGACCCGAGATACGTGGGGTGTTGCGGTCAGCAATCTGGGTTCGGCGACCGGCAATAGCATCGATAATACCGGTCTGATTCGCCTGGCGTCCCAGCCCACCTCCGGTATCGTCAACTTCGACAGCAGCGGGGCTTATTTACCCCTGGGCCAATCGGCCAATACGCCTTCAACGGGCGGTGTGGTGCAAGGTCAATTGCTGGGCGTGAGTCGTTTCACCCACAGTGGCACCCTTGACCTGCCCGGGAGCAGCAGCACCGTGGGCAACGTGCTGCTTATCAGCGGCGCGACCACTGCCGGTGCCGATGGGGGCGGGGTGTTCGTTTCCAACGGGGGCAGTCTGCTGCTCAACAGCACACTGAACGAAGGGGGAGCAAACAGCCGTTCTGACGTTTTGGTCGTCGACTCGACCTCGACAGGCAGCGGCGGTGCTACCAATGTTTCCGTCAGCAACATTGGCGGCCTGGGGGAGGTGACCCAAGGCAACGGGATTGCAGTGGTTGAGCTGACCAACAAGTCTGCCACGGCGAGCGACCCGAATGCCTTCCGCCTCGCGCGTCGGGTCGTCGCCGGGCCGTATGAGTATCGTCTGCAACAAGGCGCCGAGGATGGCAGCGCTAAGGACACTTGGTATCTACGCTCGGATGCCTTGATTCCGGATGATCCTCCAGGGCCTGATCCAGATCCAACGCCGGACCCAACGCCGGATCCAACACCAGACCCGGTGCCAAACTACCGGCCCGAGGTCTCGCTGTATGGTGCGCTGCCTGCGCTGGCCCTTGTCTACGGCCGGACGATGGTCGATACCCTGCATGAACGGGTCGGCGAAGAGCGCCTCAACCCTGGCGACCCGTTACCCGCCGAGGACCAGGCCACCTATTCGCCGTCGATGGGTTGGGGACGGGTGATTTATCGCAGCGGCAAGCAGGACGGGGATCGAAAAAATGCCTTGGGCAACACGCCGGAATACAACTATGACCTGACCGCGTTCCAGGTCGGTACCGACCTCTATCGCAAGGTCGACACAGATGGCAGCCATGATCAGGCGGGTGTTTCCCTGTCGGCGGGCACCCTCGATGCGGGCGTCAGCCATTACAACGGCCTGGCGGCCGGTCAGGACACCTTGCGTGCGTATGGGGTGGGCGCCTATTGGACCCATTTCGGACCTTCGGGCTGGTATCTGGACGGTGTGCTGCAAGTCAACCGCTTCGATATCGAGGCCAAGCCCAGCGAGTTGCCTGAACTGGAATCCCGAGGCTGGGGTTACACCGCTTCACTGGAGAGCGGCTACCCCTACGCAGTCGACAAAAACTGGTACGTCGAACCTCAACTCCAGGCCATCTACAGTACCGTTGACCTGGATGACAGCGATGACGCCGGGGCCAATGTGCGGTTCAAAGACGTGGAGTCATTGGTCGGGCGTTTGGGCGTGCGCATTGCCAGGGACTGGGAAACCGAAGGAACGGACAAGACCGCACGCCGCACCAACGGCTGGATTCGCCCGAGCGTCTGGCATGAATTCAAAGGGCAGCCGAAAACCGAGTTCAGTTCCCAGTCGGGTTACGTGCCGTTTGAGTCGGATATTCAGGGGACATGGGGCGAGGTCAACCTGGGGGTGGATTACCAGGCCAACCAGCGCACCACGTTCACGGCCTCGGCCGGTTATCGGCAGGGGTTCGACGGTGACAGTCATGGCTATGACGCCATGCTGGGGTTCAAGATCAACTTTTAACTGTTGTAGGAGCGAGCCTGCTCGCGATGGTCGTTAACGGAAACGCGTGCTTACTGGTTAAACGCAGCGCATTTGAGTCCATCGCGAGCAGGCTCGCTCCTACATAAAACAGAAAGGCTATTTGGTGGTGACGTTGGCCCGCGCTGTGTGCAGCTTCTTGTAGCTGTCGATCAGGCGCAGGTGTTTGTCGAGCCCTTCGAGCTTCATGCTCGTCGGCGTCAGGCCGTAGAAGCGGACGCTGCCGTCCACGGAGCCAATCACGGCGTCCATCCGCTCGTTGCCAAACATGCGACGGAAGTTGACCTCGTAATCGGCCAGTTCCAGGTCTTCGTCCAGCTTCATCTCCAGCACCGCATTCACGGCTTGGTAGAACAAGCCGCGCTCGACCGTGTTGTCGTTGTACTGCAGGAACATCTCGACCATTTCTTTCGCTTCGTCGAACTTCTGCAAGGCAAGATAGATCAGCAGTTTCAGCTCCAGAATCGTCAACTGACCCCAAGCGGTGTTGTCGTCAAATTCAATGCCGATCAACGTGGTGATGTCGGTGTAGTCATCCAGCTCGCTTTCTTCCAGGCGCTTGACCAGTGCTTTCAGACCGGCCTTGTCCAGGCTGTGCAGGTTCAGGATGTCTTCACGGAAGAACAGCGCTTTGTTGGTGTTGTCCCAGATCAGATCGTCCACCGGATAGATTTCCGAGTAGTCCGGCACCAGGATGCGGCAGGCAGTTGCGCCGATGTGCTCGTACACCGCCATGTAGCTTTCCTTGCCCATGTTTTCGAGAATGCCGAACAGTGTCGCGGCTTCTTCGGTGTTGGAGTTTTCACCCTGGCCGGAGAAGTCCCACTCGACAAATTCGTAATCCGACTGGGCACTGAAGAAGCGCCACGAGACCACGCCGCTGGAATCGATGAAGTGCTCGACGAAGTTGTTCGGTTCCGTCACCGCATGGCCTTCAAAGGTCGGCTGCGGCAGATCGTTGAGGCCTTCGAAACTGCGGCCCTGCAACAACTCGGTCAGGCTGCGTTCCAGCGCCACTTCGAGGCTCGGGTGCGCGCCGAAGGAAGCAAACACGCCGCCGGTACGCGGGTTCATCAGGGTGACGCACATCACCGGGAACTCGCCGCCCAGCGATGCATCCTTGACCAGCACCGGGAAGCCTTGCTCTTCCAGGCCCTGGATGCCGGCCAGAATGCCGGGGTATTTCGCCAGCACTTCCTGCGGCACATCCGGCAGGGCCATTTCGCCTTCGATGATTTCGCGTTTGACCGCGCGCTCGAAGATTTCCGACAGGCACTGCACCTGCGCTTCGGCCAGCGTGTTACCGGCGCTCA
The DNA here is from genome assembly GCF_900187435.1 of Pseudomonas sp. Irchel s3b5. Lineage (NCBI taxonomy): Bacteria > Pseudomonadati > Pseudomonadota > Gammaproteobacteria > Pseudomonadales > Pseudomonadaceae > Pseudomonas > Pseudomonas sp. Irchel s3b5. The sequence continues at coordinate 104,253 of NZ_FYDY01000012.1, read as the reverse complement.
TGCCGTTGCTCAGGTACAGGTTTTCGATCAGGTTGGACGGGAAATACACCACCTCGCCGTCAGACTGACGCACGAACGGCAGCGAAACGATACCGCGCTCTTCATTGCCGGAGTTGGTGTCGTACAAATGCGAGCCGCGCAGCTCGCCATCGCGGTTGTAAATCTTCAGGCAGTATTGGTCGAGAATCTCGGTCGGCAGTGCGTCTTTAGGGCCAGGCTGGAACCAGCGTTCGTCCGGGTAATGCACAAATGGCGCATTGGCGAGCTCTTCGCCCCAGAACTGATCGTTGTAGAAGAAGTTGCAGTTGAGACGCTCGATGAATTCGCCCAACGCCGACGCCAACGCGCCTTCCTTGGTCGCGCCCTTGCCGTTGGTAAAGCACATCGGCGAGCTCGCATCGCGGATATGCAGCGACCAGACGTTGGGAACGATGTTGCGCCACGAAGCGATTTCAATCTTCATGCCCAGCCCGGCGAGAATGCCCGACATGTTGGCGATGGTTTGCTCCAGCGGCAGATCCTTGCCCGCAATGTAGGTGCCTGCTTCTGAGGTAGAAGCAGGCATCAGCAGCGCCTGGGCATCGGCATCGAGGTTTTCCACTTCCTCGATCACGAACTCAGGCCCGGCTTGCACGACCTTTTTCACCGTGCAACGGTCGATGGAACGCAAAATGCCTTGGCGGTCTTTGTCGGAGATGTCGGCCGGCAACTCGACCTGAATCTTGAAAATCTGGTTGTAGCGGTTTTCCGGGTCAACAATGTTGTTCTGCGACAGGCGGATGTTTTCGGTGGGGATATTGCGGGTTTCGCAATACAGCTTCACAAAATAGGCCGCACACAACGCCGACGAAGCCAAAAAGTAGTCGAACGGACCCGGAGCCGAACCATCGCCTTTGTAGCGAATCGGTTGATCGGCGATCACCGTGAAGTCGTCGAACTTGGCTTCAAGTCGAAGGTTGTCGAGAAAGTTGACCTTGATTTCCATGAGGGTTACCAGATTGCGAGCTTCAAATTGGCCGCCATTATCCGGCTTTTCACCGGGAAGTCTTGCGCTTTTGCGCAATGCCCGCTGGCCGGTCCGCCTGCCTGGCCCTGTTGATGAGCCGGCCGCCAGCCAGCGGCTGAAGCGCCATAAATGAGCTATACCCGCTAATCTCCCTTTGCAGTTCTTTTCGCAGGAGTTTGGCCATGAAACTCAGGCATTCGCTGGCAGCGCTATTGATCGTCAGCAGTCTCTACGGCTGCACCACGTCATCCGGCCACAGTGTGTATGTTCCGTTGGTTGCCACGCGGCAGAACGTCGGTCAAATCGGCAATGTCACGCTGTCCCAGTGGGACAAGCAAACCGGGCTCAGTTTCTTCATCAGCGGTGCGCCCAGTGGTGCTGTTTTGCCTCTGCGTCTCTACAGCTTCATCAACAAAGGCAGCTGCCAGCAACCGGGGCCGGTGGCCTACGCGATGAACGATACCGTCACCACCGAGCGTCAGCCGATACGCGGTTGGACGTTCTCGAGGAGCGCGCCGGTCGAGCTGTCAGCCTTGCTGGCCGGTAACTACTCCGTGGTGGTGCGCACGGCGGCGACCGATGGCAGCGTCGAAATCTTTTGCGGCGATATCAAGGAACAAAGTGTGGCGAAGTAACGAACGCCGGGCGCGAATGTTGGCTGACGATGTCGAGCTAGAATGAACCGGCCAATGTCCGATTCTGGAGAACGCACATGTTTAGCAAAAACACGATTTGCCTCTGGTACGACGGTGATGCCCTGTCGACGGCGATCACCGATCCGGATCCTGCCGCAGCCAAACGCGCCTTCGAAGCGATGATGCAAATGGGCAAGATCGACATTGCAGGCATTGAGGCGGCGTTGAAAGGTTAGTCGTCTTCGAAACGCCCGATGCCTTCGCGATCACCCGCGTAGTGTCGGGTGAGCGGGAAGGGCGGCAACCAGGATTCGCGGCGCACGGTCCAGCTTTCGTAAGTGGGTTTGAGTTGGTCGGGTGCATCGAGTGACCCCAGATTCACTTCGATTTCGTCGCCGCTGCGCGCAAACACCGACGAGCCGCAACGGGGGCAGAAAAACCGTCCGGCGTAGTCGCGGGTTTCGCCCTTAATGGTCACCGCCTCCTGAGGGAATATCGCGGAGGCGTGAAACAACGCCCCATGGTGTTTGCGACAGTCCAGACAATGGCAGAGGCCGACCCGGTAAGGGCGGCCCGTCGCCACGATCTGCACGTTTGCGCACAGGCAACTTCCGGTGAATCGGTCCATATTGCGCCTCCTCTCGAATCGAGCGTTCATGAAGCATAGGCCGTCACGCGCCTGTCATTTACACCTGATAGATTCTGCGCGCCGCTTCGGCCCACTCAAGGCGACTCTCAGGTGTACTCAAGCACAACCCGCCAGCCAATTATCCTGCGCTCCGACGACATGCGCTGCGACGACTTTGGTGCAGTGTTTTCAAGGATGTTCGGCAACCTGTATGCCGACTCTCCACCGCCGCCGCGTAACATCATCATCGGTGGGGTATACGGCCGGCACGAAGGCGTGAGTTTCAGACGCATGCACTACCGGGGGGATTTCTCGGTCGACTTTCCCGAGCCTCTGGACGAGATCACTTTCGTCATTCCCACGGCCGGCAAGATCATCTTCAATCACGCCACCGAGTCGGTCGGCTTTGGTCAGATCGGCTTGGCCATCGACAAGGCCGATGTGCGTTCGGTGCGCTTTATTGAGAATCACGCGCAGCATGGCATTTCGATACGGCGCGCACTGATCACTGAGCGACTGTCGACCTTGCTGGGCAAGCCGATCCTGGAAAAAGTCGTGTTCGAGCCGGTGGTGGATCTGAAGGTGTCGGCCTTTCAGGGGATCCGTGCGCTGGTGGACCTGGCCACAGGCGCCGAGTTTGATCTGCTGATGAATACCGGTTCGCTGATGCCGTCGCGCCTGCGCGAAATGCTGGTCGATGCCGTGCTGGAGACCTGGCCGCACAACTTCACTGAAGCCCTGCGTCGCCCGGCGCCGATCATCGCGCCGCGGCATGTGAAGCTGGCGCTCGAATTCATTCAGGCGCATCCCGATAACCTGGTCAGCGGTACGGAACTGGCGAGCCTGACGAACGTCAGCCTGCGTGCGTTGCAGGACGGTTTTCAGCGTTTCGTCGGGATGTCGATCGTGGCTTACCAGCGGCAAGTGCGTCTGGAACGTGCCTATGGCGTGCTCACGCAAGGCGTCGCGCCTTCGGTGACGGAGGTGGCGTTGCAATTCGGTTTCAGCAATGTCGGCAGGTTCAGTCAGTATTTTCAGAGTGCCTACGGTGTCAGTCCGGTAGAGGTGAGGAAGGGGGTGCGGGTACGGCAACCGGCCTGATCGTTCGTGGTTCAAACCGCCGCGATGGCGGTTTGAACCGGTGGAGTTCCGTTAGAACAGATAACTGGCCTTGAGGCTGCCAAAACTGCCGTGGCTGTCACCGCCGCCCATGGCACCGAGCTCGGCACCCACGCTCAATGCGCCCAGATTTGCCATCACATTCACCCCACCCAGGAACTGGTCGCGGTTGTCGAAAGCGGCGCGCTGTTCGACGTCAAGACCCAGCAGATGGCCTTCGCTGTCGATTTCGTTGTCGCCCAATACGTGTTCGTAACCGACCTGTACACCCGGCACCAGTTGCCAGGCGCCAACGCTGACGGCGTTGAACGAGGCGTTGAGGTTGGCCACCGCGCTTTTGCGGGTCTGGTTGATGTCGTCGACGTCGAGGGCCAGCTCGCTGCCTTTTTCCTGGAAACCCGCCAGGTTCAGGTGACTGATGCGCACGCCGAGGCTCGGTTCCAGGGTCACGCCGCTGACCGGTACGCGGTAACCCAACGCCAACGTGGCACCGGTGAGGTTGCCGTGGCTGTCGCCTTTGGCCGTGCCCAGACCGCCGCCGAGGTCGCGGCTGCTGTCGTAGTCGATGTAGCCGGCGCTGGCGTCGGCGTCGATAAACAGACCGCGCTCCAGACCGTTCGGTGCAAACCGCGCACCAGCGCTGAGGAAAGTCAGGTCGGTGTCCGCTTCGCCCCCTGCGCCGCCGACGCTGCCCTTGCTGTAGCCAAAGCCACCGTAGGCGCTGAACTGCTCGGAGAAACGCTGTGTCAGGCCGATCATCAGGCCCTGGCTGTGCTCGTTGCTGCTCTCGGCGTGGGCCGAGCCGTCAGTGCCCAGATAGCCCGCCAGCGCGGTGCTCCACAACCGGTATTGCCCGGCCTTGAGGTCAATGCCGCTGGTGAACGGCGCCGCGGCCTGATCGATCATCGTGTTTTGACGCAGCAAATAGCTGGCGGCATCGGCATGCACCTGGCCGCCGACGGTGGACTGCACACCGCCAAGGTCACCGGCGTCGATGGCCGATTGCAGGTAGTAGTTGTAGTCGCTGTAAGTGCCGGACAGGCGGGTGTTCTGCAATTGTTGCAGCAGCTGCGCACCGGCCGCGGCATTGCCGACAAAACCTGCCTGGCCCGGCAGGCTGTTGTACTCGACCATCTTGCCGCGCAGCACGTAGATCGTCTCTTGCGACAGACCCAGGCCTTGCTTGAGGTAGTTGTCCATCGTGCCGTACTGCGCGGTGACTTCGTCCAGGCCGGCTTGCAGGTAGCTGGCCTCTACGCCGAGCAACGGCGCATAAATCGCCGCCATGCTCGGCGGCAACGCTTTGAGGGTCGCGGCCATGCGAGCAGCGGTGTAGTCGTTGGTCGCCAGGTAGTCGCTCATGATGGTTGCGCTGTCGACCCCGGCGATGCTTTGCAGCACGGCGGCGGTCCAGCCGGTGCGGTCCTTGCCAGCGGTGCAATGGAACAGTGCGGCGCCGTCAACCGCGGCGAGTTCATTGAACAGCCGGGTGAACTGGCCGCGCATCCCGGCGTCCCTGACGAAGGCGCGGTTGGTGTCTTGCATCATGGCGAGGGCTTCGGCGGCGCTGTGGAACGAGATGTTGGTGATGTTCGAGCCCGATGCGGTGGCGCCGATGATGTCGATGTTGCTGTAGGTCGCCCCGCTGATCAGGGTGTCGGGCGTGGCGGCGATTTCGCTCGGCGTGCGCAGGTCGTAGATCGACTTGATGCCCAGGCTGTTCAGGGTGGTCAGGTCTGCCGCAGACGGGGTCAGTGCATTGGAGCGATAGAACACCCCGGCGCGCATCGTGCCGTCGTTGGCTGTGGAATAGGCGGTGGTGGTGCCGGCGACATCCCGGAAATTGTCCATGCCCTTCAGGCGCGGGGTGTTGAGCGGGGCGGTCTCGGCAGCCTGGGCGGCGGCGATGGACAGGCTCAGAACGGACAGCGAACACACAAGACGTTGAAACACGATGCAGCCTCATTGATCAAGCGGTGGGCTGGCTACTATCTGATTCGAAATGACGCTTAATGTTACAAACTCTCGGTGGCAGAAAATGCCTGCGCGATCTGTCCAGAAGGTTCGTTTTCTGTCTGGTCAGCTGTTTTTTGGGGTGTCCAAAAAACAAAACCGGACCGCAAGGGGCCCGGTGGTGTGCAGCGATGAAGCCTTCGTCAATCAGTACTGGGCGCGTACGCTCAGGGTAAAGGTGCGCGGGTCACCGTAGAAGTTGGTGCCCCAGGCCGCATCGACGCGGTCGTAGTACTTGCGGTCGAACAGGTTGTTGGCAGTCAGTGTCGTCGACAGATGATCGTTGAACTTGTAGCCGATCTGGGCCGTGGTGACGGCATAGCCAGCTTGTTTGAATTTCACGTCACGCTGGTAGTACGTTTCGCTGACGGCACGCACGCCACCGCCGATGTTGAAGTCCTTGAGCGGTCCGTCGGTGAAGTCGTACTTGGTCCACAGGTTGTAGTTGTGCTTGGGCGTGATGGTGCTGAAGGTCTTGCCTTTGTTGGCGTCTGCGGCTTCCAGGTACTTGGTGCTGGTATAGGCGTAACCCGTGACGATGCTCCAGTTGTCGGTCAGGTTACCGCTCAACTCGGTTTCCCAACCCTGGCTGCGTGCCTTGCCCTCGGTCATGTAGGCACCGGTGGAGTCGTCGTACTCGGCCCGGTTTTCATCGTAGATGCGGAATGCAGCGATGCTGGCGTTCAGGCGACCGTCGAAGAACTCGCGCTTGAGGCCGATCTCATACTGTTCGCCTTCGCGGGGGCCAACCGGCTCGCCATCACTGCCGATTTCGCTTTGTGGCTTGAATACGCCGGTGTAGCTGAAGTAGGTCGACAGCTCCGGGGTGATCTTGCCGATGATAGCGCCGTACGGCACGACTTTGTGGGTGATGCTGGTGTGCGCTTCGCCGTAGTTGTTGAAGAAGGCGTTCTCGTTTTTCGCGTCGCTTTCGTACCAGGTTACGCGGCTGCCGCCGATGACATCGAGCCAATCGGTGACGTTGAATTTGGCGCGAGTGTAGAGGCCGTACTGGTCGGACTTGGACCAGTTGCCGTTGACGTGCTCGTAGTCGTTGCGTGGAATGTCGATGCTGCCCGGATCGTACACGTTGATCGGAAAGTACTCGCCACCGCCGTAGGTGAAGTCCTTGTCCAGATGCTGGTACTCGCCGCCCAGGGTGAACTCGTGCTGGCGATCGGCAAATTCGAATGGTGTGGTGACGAAGCTGTCGACGCCGATGGTCTTGATGTGGGTGTAGTAGTCGTACGCCACCGCCCAGCTGTCGCCGGTCTCGGGATCGACCGGACCGTCGGCCCAGGTGAAGTTACGCTCCGGGGTTTCGGCATCGCGGTAGGTCACGGTGGTCTTGAACTGACCGCCGTTGTCCAGCGCGTGGTCCACTTCAGCAAAGGTTTCCCAGACTTTTTCGTTGAGGGTGTTCCACTTGGCATCGACGAAGGTCGAGCGGGGGACGTCCAGCATGCTGCCGTCGGAGTAAGCCGGGAGGCCGAATGCCGGGGTGGAATTGTTCTTCTGGAAGGCGCCGCCGACCGACAGGGTGGTGGCCGGGTCGAGGTCGAACTCCAGACGACCGTAAACCATCGGGCGTTCGTTCTTGGCGTAGTCGACGTAGGATTTGTTGTTCTCGTAGGCGGTTACGAAACGCCCGCGAAAGGTGCCCTGGTCGTTCAACGGGCCGGTGACGTCCACCGAGGACCGGTAGTGGTCATAAGAACCGCCCGCCACTTCGCCACTCAGGGCAAATTTGTCCAGGGCGCGCTTGCGCACCACGTTGATCGTACCGCCAGGTTCGCCAGCGCCCTGATACAGGCCCGACGGACCGCGCAGCACTTCGACGCGGTCGTACATCGCCAGGTCGAAGCTGGTGGACAGGTCGCCCTGACCGGTCGGTTGCGACACGCCGTCGACCTGCACCTGGTCGACGAGGAAGCCACGCATGTAGACGTCGTTGAGGCTGGAACCGGCGTTGTAGGTCTTGATCGTCACGCCGGTGACCTGGCGCATGGCGTCTTGCAGGCTGTTCAGGTTCTGGTCGTCCATGCGCTGGCGCGTAACGACGGACACGGACTGCGGGATGTCTTTGACCTTGATATTGCCCTTGCCGATGCTGACTTCATCGCTGGTGTAGGAGTGCGTGCCTTCGGTGGTCGGCCCAAGCGCCAGGCCCGTGATCGAAGTGGCACCCAGTTGCAGCGTGCTGGAGTTGTCCGCCGTCGGTACCAGTGAAACCGTGTTGCCATTCAGTTGAAAACCGATGCCGCTCCCCAGCAGCAAGGTTTTCAGTGCCTGCTCCGGCTCCAGGTTTCCGGACACCGCAGTCGACTTGAGGCCGTTGACCATGTCCTGGCTGTAGAGAATCTGCAGGTTGGTCTGTTGACCCAGTTGGCGCAATGCACTGGCCAGCGACTGAGACGGCACGTTGACATTCACCGGCGCGGCTTCAACCTGGGAGGTGCCCAGCAGCAACAGGGTCAGCAGCGCGCCCGGCAAGACCGTTCGAAATTTCTTTTGCCGTTCGATGGCGAGTGCCAGCGGTGCGCGGGACAGAGTAAGGCTTTGCATTGCTCGAATCGCTCCAGAAGGGGGTGTGCAGATTTTTTGTTAATGATAATTATTATTAGACGGGCCGCTTCGGCTAAACCGGAAAACAAACTTCAAAAAACAATGACCTGCGTGTCGACTGCCGCTGTCAGGCGGCGGTGCGCTCGGTCACGACCCGCCCCGATGCCATGCGCACCAGTTGATCGGCCATGTCGAAATAGCGGTCGTCGTGGGAGATGACGATGATGGTTTTTCCCAGGCGCTTAAGGTCCGGGAGCAGCTCGGTGTAGAAGATCCGGCGGAAGGTCGGGTCCTGGTCGGCGGCCCATTCGTCAAACACCAGCACCGGGCGTTCTTCGAGCCAGGCATTGACCAGCGCCAGGCGCTTGCGCTGTCCGGTGGACAGGTCGGTGGTGCTGAAACGACCGTCGTTGACGCTGACCTTGTGCGCAATCTCCAGCCGTTGCAGGTATTGATTGGCGTCTTCCGGAATGTGCTGATCGCCTTGCACCACGTCATCGAACAGGTAGTAGTCGGCGAAAATTGTGGTGAACAACTGGCGATAATCGTCACGGTTCTGCGCGTCGATGCCTTGACCGTTGAGCAGGATGGCGCCCTGCTGCGGCGCGTAGAGGCCCAGCAGCAGTTTGATTAGCGTGGTCTTGCCACAACCGTTTTCGCCGACGATGAATATGATCTCGCCTTGTTCGATGGTCAGGTTCACCGGCCCCAGGCGAAACGCTTCGCTGCCCGGTGCGGCCGGGAACGCATAGCTGACATTGTCCAGTTGCAGGCGGTTGACCACGCTCGGCGCGATGCCTTTGTCGTTGAGCAACAGGTGCGGCTCGGGTGAGGAAAACTGGCTCGACAGCTCGGCGATGCGACGGAACGCAATGCGTGCCCGGCTCACGATCGGCAAGGTGCTGACCAGATGTTCAATCGGGCCTTTCATGTACAGCAGCACCAGCACGAAGCCGCTCATGACTGCTTTGTCGGCGCTCGGCCAGAACGATTGCAGGGCCAGTGCCAGGCCGATCACCACGAAGAACAACATCGAGCCCAGGGTCTTGGCGATCACGAAGGTGTTGATCGAACGCACTTGGGTGTTGCAGATGAAATCGGCCGTGCCCAGGATGCCCGACTCGAACATGCGCTGGCGACGCGGACGGTGAATGCGCAGCTCCTTGGCGCCACCGGCGATGGCGTTGTAGTGCTTCTGCAAGTCGTCTTCGGCGTCGCGGGCGGCCATGAAACCCTGGATGCCCTTGCCCTGTGCGTAGAATTGAATACCGCTGCCGATGGCAATCGCCACCACCATCATCAGGAACATCGGCCACGACAACATGGCCAGGTAACCCATGCAGCCGAGGGTCACGGTCAGGGAAATGGCCAGGGGCGCGAAGGCGAAAGCGAAGTCGCTGATGGTGTCGACGTCATGGGTCAGCACCGGGATCAAGCGATGGCTGCGGTAGCGCTCGATCTGTTCGATGGGCGCTGAAAGCACCTTCTCCCCGAGCTCTTTGCGCAGCTTGGCGATGATGTGCTGGCCGACGTAGTTGGTGCCGATGTCCGAGCAGATCGAGCTGCCGAGCGCCAGCAGGCACAGACCACCGAACAGGGCGACCACGCCTTGGGTCAGGCCATCCGCCGAGTGCAGCGCGTTGTTGATCGTGGCCAGCAGCACCGTCACGCACAGACCGCCGACCATACCCAGAAGGATCGACAGACTGACAACCAGCCGGAACGGTTTCAGGAGGGTGAACAATTCATGAATTGCACCACGCGTTGGCTGGGTCATGAGCAGAGGGTTCCTTGGGTGTTGAGGCAGATACCCAGTAGAACGTCTGATGGAGGGCTTAATTTAAACGGTGGACGATGCAAAACCTGTGGGAGCGAGCCTGTCAATCAACAACGATGTCGGATGTACCGGCCTGATCGCGAGCAAGCTTGCTCCTACAGGTTGGGTGTCGTTCGAGAACTTTGAGTTCGACGCAAAAACTGTAGGAGCTGGCTTGCCAGCGATGGCGGCCTGTCAGTCAACAACGATGTCGGATGTACGGCCTCTTCGCGAGCAAGTCTGCTCCCATAAGGGTTGGGGAGGAATCAGAGCGTGCGCACGACGCGGAAACCGATCCAGTCGCCACGGGTTTGCGGGTCGATGTCGTTGCGGTTACCCGAGCGGGAAAACACGGGTGCTTCGCCCCAGTCGTTGCCGCGAATGCGCAGGGTGTCGCAGTTCGGTTCGGTCCAGGAGCTGCCGTCGGTGGGCGCGCCAACGTAGTCCGGGTGGTAGCAGTCGGCGATCCACTCGTAGACGTTGCCGTGCATGTCGTACATGCCGAACGCATTGGGCGGGTAGCTGCCGACCGGCGAGCTGTAGCTGTAGCCATCGACCGGGCCGTAGGTGTTGGCGTGGGTGGCGATGCTGTATTCGGTGCCCGGGTCGAACGGGAAGGGGAACGGTCCGCTTGAGCCTGCACGGGCGGCGTATTCACGCTGGGCCTCGCTGACGATGTGGTAGTGCTGACCGGTTTTCATCGACAGCCACGCGACATAGGCGCTGACCTCGGCGAAGTTCATGCACACCGCTGGCTGGCGCGGGCCCTGGGGGTAGCGCGGCTTGCTGTTGATGCACTCGCGACCGGGGCGGGTGTCGCCGTCGGGCAGGGTGGTCCCGGTTTCCTTGAGGTACTGGCTCCACTCGCCAGCGGTGATCTGGTAGCGACTCATGGCGAAGGGTTTGTCGAACGTCACCTCATGCAGCGGACCTTCGTCGGGCTCGCGACCGAGCTCGCCTTCCGGGGTGCCCATGGTGAACGTGCCTGCCGGCAGCACCACCATTTCCGGGCAATTGCGGCAATCCTTGAAAACCTTGCCTGCCAGTGGCGGGGTATGGGCCTGGGCGAGGCCCGGCAAGGCGCTGCCGAGCACGGCCAACAGCGTCAGCGCGCCGAGTTTTTTCAGGGTGCTTTTCATAGTGGCTTTCGCTCAGTCAGATCTGGTTGGCCAACAGTTCCATCAGACGGTCGATGTGCGCTTCGGTGTTGAGCAAGCCCGGCGAGACACGAATGATCGGCCCGACATCGCGATCAACGGCGTCGCACACTACGCGCTGGTCCATCAGGTAGTTTGCGACCTCCTCACAGTCCCGGTTCTTGATGCGGAAAAAGGTGAAACCGGCCGAATACTCAGGCGACAGCGGCGTGACCAGCTCCACCGACGGGTGCGCTTGCAGACGCTTTTTCAGGTAGCTGTTGATCTCGTGGATGCGTGCAGCGACGTCGGCCTTGCCCAGTTCCAAGTGCAGCTTGAACGCCTCGGTCAGCGCCCAGCGGTGCTCGAACGAGTGATAACCGCCATAAGTCATCACCGTCGAAAACTGAGTCGCTTCGGAGAAGGTCGGGATGGTCGGGGTGACGTCCTTGAGCTCGTCGGAGCGGGCGCAGATGATCCCGGTGCCCCGTGGGCCGAACATCCATTTGTGGGTGCCGGCAATGAAAAAGTCGCAATGCATGTCCGGGAAATCGACGTTCTCCACGCCGAAACCGTGCACGCCATCGACCACGTAGAGGATGCGGTCCTTGTCGTCGCGGCCGCGGTTTTTCTCTTCCACCAGTTTGCCGATCTCGCCGATGGGTAGCTTCACGCCGCTGCCGGAGTGCACCCAGGTCATGCCCAGCACACGGGTCTCGGGGCGAATGTTGCTTTCAATCGCCGCCAGCACTTCGGCGGTCGAGACCTTGGACGGGTCTTCGAACAGTTTGATTTTGCGGACCTGGGTGCCGTCCTTCTGGGTGCGGTATTCGAAGACGCTGTTGGCGGCGTAGTGCTCGTGTTCGCTGGTGAGAATTTCCTGATCCGAGCGCACGTGGATGCCCGCGTAAATCATCGCCAGGCCTTCGGTGGTGCTGCCGGTCAGGGCGATCTGCGACGGCTTGGCTTTCAAGTAGCGACCGGCCCAGACGCGCACTTCTTCCTCGCGCTTCTCGGTTTCGCCACGATGCCAATCCATCGCCAGGCCCGGGTTGCGGTCGAGGTTGGCGCGGTGCATTTCGATGGCTTCGCGCACGGGACGCGGGTGCGAGGTCACCAGGAAATTGGCGAAGTGCAGGTAGTTCGGGTCCTGGGTGAACAACTGGCGCAACTGGTCCCATTTGTCCTTGGGCAACGGCGCGGGGCTGGCGGCCAGTGCCGGCAGATTCACGGCCGAGGCCAAGGGGATACCGGCGGCCAGGATGCCGGCCTGCTTGAGGAATGAACGACGGTTGGTCATGGATTCGGTTCGCTTTGGCAAAAGTAAAAATCAGTTCTGGACGACGGGCCGGGAGGACTTCTGCACCTGGTCCCAAACCCGCAGGAAATTGCCGCCCCAGAGCTTGGCGATGTCGGCTTCACCGTAGCCGCGGCTGATCAGTTCGGCGGTCACGTTGCGGGCCTCGCTGACGTCTTTCCAGCCGTCGAGGCCGCCTCCGTCGTTGAAGTCAGAGCTGATGCCGACGTGGTCGATGCCGATTTTCTTCACGGCATAATCGATGGCGTCGCCGTAATCCTTGAGGGTGGCCTTGGGTTCTTCGTCGAGGATCGAATAGAGCTGGCTGGCGTACTCGCCGAAACGCTGTTCCGGCCAGACGGTGATCACCGGGTCGCCGGGCATCAGCGCCATCTCCAGGCCTTGCAACGGTTGCAAGTCGAAGCGGGCGCGCAGGGCGTTGAGCTTGTCTTGGGTGGCCTGGCTCAGCGGGCGGATGTAGGTCGGGAAGCCGACAATCTGCACCACGCCGCCGCTGTGTTTGATCAGCTGCATTTCCTGGTCACTGAGGTTGCGCGGGATGTCCACCAACGCTCGCGGAGCCGAGTGGGACGCGATCATCGGCGTGCGGCTCAGTTGCGCGACTTGCTCCAGGGCCTTGGTCGACATCTGCGACACATCGATGATTACGCCCAGGTCGTTAAGGCGCTGCACCGCTTGTTTGCCGATGTCCGAGAGCCCGCCGAGGGCATCCCGTGAATCGTTGAAAAATGGCAGCGGTCGCGACGAGTCGGCCCAGGCGTTGTTGCCCACATAACTGAAGCCGAACATGCGCATGCCTCGGGCCGCCCACTTGTCCAGCACATTGAGGTCATTGCCCAGCGGGTAGGCGTTGAGCATGCTCATGAAAATCGCGAACTTGCCTTCACCGTGCAGGCGACGGAAATCGTCGGGGGTGTAGGCGATGGCCACTTGATTGGGAAAGTCGCGGACCATCGTGCTGATGATCTTGTAGCGGGTCTCTTGCTCGTGCCGGGCTTCGTCGATGAAACCGGCAGTAGGGCGATGGGGGGCGTTGGGGCCGTTCCAGATTTCCGGCCAGCCGAAGATCGTCAGCGCTGCGCCGGACAGGCGACCGCGCCCGGTCTTGACCAGGTCGAACTGGCCTTCGCCGTCCTTGTCCACCTCGTTGCCGGCGGTACCGAAATCAATCGGCACGGTGATGTGGCTGTCGAACGACAGGATGCGCTCCTGCAAGGCATCGGCCTGTTTCATCACCTTGACCGGATAGCCGGGATTGTCCTTGAACCAATAATCCCAAGCCGCGTAGCCGGCACCCGCGCTGATCGCCAGGGCCAGCGGCAGGCCGATGTAAAGAGCCTTTTTCGAACGTGGTTTTGTCATTGCCGTCTCAGTCGGGGTCGCCGTCAGGGTGCAGGCGCGGGGCCTTTGCTATCTGGGGGGAACGAGTGGACGGGCTGAGAATTTAGGTGTTTGTGCCGGCCTCTTCGCTGGCAAGCCAGCTCCTACAGTGAAGCCGTTAAATTTGTCGGCGCAACAAACGTTCTAGCTTGGATAAAGCCTGCTCCATGGCTGACACAGGTAGGGCAATGACGATTTCTCGACGATGGTTCCTCGCGGGTGTGGCGCTGACCGGTGCTGCCCTGCCCGCGGTGTATTACGGGCATCGCGAGTTGACCAGAGCGGACCCGACGATCACACCCGGCGAAGCGTCGTTCGAGGTGGCGGATGTCGCCGGTCAGCGCCTCGCGGATACGCTGCGCGGTGTCTGGCAGATTCGTTTCGAAGGGCGTGACGCCGGCATCGAGGGCTTGCCGCTGGAGGGCCTGGAAGTGTTTCTCGACATCGGTCACAAGGGGCGCGGTGTCAGCGGTTTCCTTGATACCGCCGAGCGTTTGCGCGCAAGCGAAGAGCCCCGTTACCGCGTGCTCGGCGATCTGGCCGGGGCGAATCCGGCGCAGTTGAGCTGGCGGCTGGTCAATGCCAACGGCAGCTGCGACTACGAGTTCAACATGACCCTGGACGAGGTCTGGGCCGGTTTCGGTAACGCTGGCAGCGGCACCCTCAGTGGCCGCGTGCTGAATCTGGATCGTCCGCTGATGCTGACCGCTCAGGACAATCGCTTCATCGCGGTCAAACGCGTGTTCCCCGAAGCACGCGAACGCACCGGGCTCAACCCGACTTTGCTGGCCTGGCTGGTGTCCCCGGAGCATCGGCTGTTTCACCAGCTCTGGCATGCCTCCCGGGACAAGTGGCACAAGTTGTCTGAAGACCAGCGCGGCGCCTTGCGCGGCCTCGGCTGGCAGCCCGGCCCTCGGGACCAGGAGCGCGATGCCCGGGGCGAGCGCAAGGATCGCAATGGTTCGGGGGTGGATTTTTTCTTCATGCACCGGCATATGCTCGGCACGGCGCGCACGATGCAGGACTTGCCGTCCTGGTCGCGTTTCCCGTTGCCGCAGCCGGAACTGGCCCGGGACCGGCTCGGTTTCGCTCGCTACTTCGACAACCACGACGGCACCTCGCTGCCACCGACCTGGCTGGCCGAAGACGATGACGAGTACACGCAGTGGGTCAGCGACATCAAGACCAGCGAGACCTATCACAGCAACTTCCAGGTATGGGAATCGCGCTACCGCGACCCGCGTTACCTGTCGACGCTGACGTTGGGTCAGTTCGGTTCAGAGGTCGAACTGGGCCTGCACGACTGGCTGCACATGCGCTGGGCCTCGGTGCCGCGCGATCCCTCGAACGGCCAACCGGTGCCGTTCGCCCGTGATCCCTCGGACTTTTCCGCACGCTGGTTTGCGCCGGAAAACGATTTTCTCGGCGACCCGTTTTCCTCCCATGTCAGCCCGGTGTTCTGGCACTTTCATGGCTGGATCGACGATCGCCTGGAAGACTGGTTTCGCGCCCACGAGCGCTTCCATCCGGGGCAGGTCAGTCGGTTGCAGGTCAACGGTGTGCAATGGTTCGCGCCGGGGCGCTGGGTCGAAATCGATGACCCGTGGCTGGGGCCGGTCACTCATGGTTGTAGCACCACGCCGGGATTGCAGGCTGGAAAGTCAGTGGAAATGGACCCGGAAACCATGAAGCTGGCGTTGCGGATTACGTTTGGCGAGGATGAAAAGAAACTGGCGGATCTGTTTCGCAAGGTCCCACAGCGGCCGTGGTATGCGCGCCATCTGAAGGCCAGGCAAACTCCGGTTTGATACCGCGTAATCGTTCAATCGCTGGCAAGCCCGCTCCTACAGGTTTTGTGTCGTGCCCGAACCAGGCGGCAACCACAAAACCTTGTAGGAGCGGGCTTGCCCGCGATGGCGTCCTGTCAGGCAATAAAGCTATAGAGTCTGCCACCCGCCACCTAACGCCTTGTACAACGCAATGCTCGCCTGCATCCGCGACAGCCGCAGTTGCACATTCAAATCCTGCGCTGCATACAATGTGCGTTGCGTCTCCAGCACGATCAGCAAATCCTCGGCGCCGGCCTGATAACGACTCTGCGCAATGTTGAACGCTGTCTGCGCCTGGCTCAGTTCTTCACTCTGCCACTGACGCTGCTCGTCGAGCCCGCGAATGCTGTTGAGGGCTTTCTCGACGTCGGCGAAGCCGTTGATGATCGCGCCACGGTAAATCTCCAGCAGTTCCTCCTGCCGGGCCGTGGCCTTGTCGCGCTGGGCGCCGAGGCGGCCGTTGTTGAAAATCGGCGCGAGCAATCCGGCAGACAGGTTGTAGAACGGACTGCGCAGAATGTCGCTGGCACTGTCGGAGCCGGAGCCGATTTCGGCGCTCAGGGTCACGGTCGGCAGCATCGCGGCGCGGGCGATGCTGACATCGGCTTGTGCGGCAGCCAGTTGCGCTTCGGCCCGGGCGATGTCGGGACGACGGCTGAGCAACTGGCTGGGCACGCCCGCATTGATGGCCGGCCAGGTCAGTTGATCAAAGTGTTCCTGATCCAATGACAACGCCTGAACCGGGCGCCCAAGGAGCAGGGCGAGGCTGATTCGCGCGTCCTGCGCCTGTTGCTGCGCCAGCGGCAATTGCCGTTGCTGCGCGGCCACCAGGCTTTTTTGCTGCGCCAGTTCCAGCGCTGTGGCGGAGCCGGAGTCGAAGCGGGTCTGCACCAGCTTCAACACGCTTTGGGCGTTGGCCAGGTTCAGCTCGGCGATGCGGCTTTGTTCCTGTAGCGACAGGGCTTGCGCGTAGCCGTTGGCGACACCGCTGAGCAACGTCAATTCGACCGTTGCCTGATCGAACTCGCTGGCTTTGAGGCCTAATTGCGCACTGTCCCGGGAGGCGCGCTGGCCGCCCCAAAAGTCGATTTCATAACTGGCCGTGAGGCTGGCGTCGAAGTAATCCACGGCCTTGTTGCTGTCATCGGCATCGAGTTGGCTGTAGCCATCGCCGCGCAGCAGTTTCTCGCGATTGGCATTCACCGCCGCCTTGACCTCGGGCAGTTGCGAGCCACCGGCAATCACCGTGTCGGCCCGCGCCTGGCGCACCCGGGCGATAGCGGCGGCGAGGTCGTAACTGCCAAGCCGTGCCTGTTCGATCAGGCGTCCCAGTTGCGGGCTGCCGAAGCGGTTCCACCATTGCTGGTTGTCGTAAGCGGCAACCGCCGTGTGTGGCGATTGCCAGGCGGCGGGCGGCTGGATGCCGCTGTCCGGGCGTTGGGCTGGGCTGCCACAGGCGCTGAGCAACAGGCACGCGGTCAACAGGCTGAGGGACGGCTTGATCGAGAGCGGCTTCATGGAAAGATCATTCACTGGTAAGGGCCGTGACCGGGTCGAGTCGGGCAGCTTTGCGGGCCGGCATGAAGCCGAAGACAACACCGGTGACCAGGGCGCAGCCGAAGGCGCCCAACACCGCTATCAAGGAAAACGCGACGGCGACTTCACTGAGAATCAGCGCGCCGCCGACGATCAGCGCCAGGGCGATCCCGGTGAGTCCGCCCACCACCGAGAGCATCACCGCTTCGGTGAGGAACTGGCGCAGGATGTCCCGCTGCCGGGCGCCGGTGGCCATGCGGATACCGATCTCGCGGGTGCGCTCGCGCACGGTCATAAGCATGATGTTCATCACGCCGATGCCGCCCACCAGCAACGAAATCGCGGCAATCGAACCGAGCATCAGCGACAGGGTGTTTTGCGTATGTGCCTCGGCCTGGATCATTGCCGCATTGTTGGTCAGTTCGAAATCCTTCTTGCCGTTGTGCAGGCGCAGCATCAGCTGTTCGATGGCCTGTTCCGCCTCCTTGACCTTGCGCGCATCGGCGGCGGCGATGGCGATGTATTCGGGATTGTGCGTGCCGAACAGTCGCACGCTCGCAGCGGAGTAGGGGATGGCGATGCGGTCGTCGCTGTCGGAGTCGCCGGAGCTGGCGCCTTTTTCCGCGAGCACGCCGACCACCTGGAATGGCACGTTTTCGATCAGGATGTATTGGCCAATCGGGTTGGCCACGTCCTTGAGCAACTTGGTGCGCACCTTGTGGCCGATCACTGCGACGGCGGCGGCGTTCTGTTCATCGGCATGGGTGAAGTAGCTGCCTTCCACCACAGGCCAGTTGAAGATCGCCGGGAAGTTGGTGTCGTTGCCGCCGACGTAGCTCAAGTGATCGAGGTTGCCGAAACGCACCCCGGCTTCCTGGCCGTTGACCGGCATGATTCGCATCACCTGCGGCAGGCTGGCGATGGCCGCGACGTCGTCGAGGGTGACGATCCCCGGTGGCGTGCGCGGATTGGGCGCCGAGCCGCTGAGGTAAATGATGTTGGAGCCAAACGCGCCCATCTGTGCCATCACCTGGCGCTTGCTGCCTTCGCCGACGGCGAGCATCACCACCACCGAGGCCACGCCGATGATGATGCCGAGCAGCGTCAGTGCGGTGCGGAACTTGTTGATCCACATCACCCGCCACGCCGCTTGCACCGCATCCACCAGTTCGCCTTTCCAGGCACCGGTGGCTTCGGCACCTTCGCTCAGGCGTTTGCGCAAATCCACGGCTTGCAGGGCGCCGGGGTTGGCCGAGTGTTGCGCGGCGGGATTGTCCCGGGCGCTGTCGCTGATGATCTCACCGTCGCGAATTTCGATGATGCGCTTGGCCCGGGCCGCGACTTCGCGGTCGTGGGTGATCAGGATGACCACGTGGCCCTGGCTGGCGAGTTCATCGAGCAGCGCCATGACCTCGGCGCCGCTGTGACTGTCGAGGGCGCCAGTGGGTTCGTCGGCGAGGATGATGTGGCCGCCGTTCATCAACGCACGGGCAATCGACACACGCTGTTGTTGCCCGCCGGATAACTGATGCGGACGGTTGCCGGTGCGCGAAGCCAGCCCGAGACGGTCGAGCAGGGCAGCGGCGCGGGCATGGCGTTCGGCGGCCGGCAAGCCTGCGTAGATCGCCGGCATCTCGACATTTTCCTGGGCCGAACCGGACGGGATCAGGTGGTAGCCCTGGAACACGAACCCGAAGGCTTCGCGACGCAGCCAGGCCAGCTCATCGCTGTCCAGGGCGGCAACGTTTTCTCCGGCAAAACGGTATTCGCCCGAGGTCGGGCGGTCGAGGCAGCCGAGGATGTTCATCAGCGTCGACTTGCCGGAACCGGACGCGCCGACGATGGCCACGAATTCACCGGCATGGATCGACAGGTCGATGCCGCGCAACACGTGAACTTCAGGCGCGTCGCCGCCACCGTAGACTTTGCGGATGTCCGAAAGGTCGATCAGGGGCGTCTGCATTCAGCCGCCACTCCCATCGACAGGGCCGATCAACAGGTGATCGCCTTCCTGCAAGCCGTCGAGGATCTGCACGCGCAAGCGATCGCTGATGCCGGTGCGCACATCGCGCTGCTCGATGCTGCCGTTCTTGGCCACGACCTGGGCGGTTTGCAGGTTGGCCTGGGTGCCGGTTTGCAGGGCGGCGACAGGCGCGGTGAGTACGTTTTTTGCCTGATCAGCGACAAAAAACACCTGGGTGGTCATTTCCGCCATCAGCGCGTTGTCGGCGTTGTCGACGTCCAGTAACACGGTGTAAAGCACCACACGGGCGCTCCCGCTTTTGCTGGTGCTGACCGGGCTGCCGCCGCCCTGGCTGGTCTGGTCCAGCGGCTTGGGCGGTACCGGCAGGATTTGCCTCACGGTGCTGGTCCAGCGCCGGGTGCCGCCGCTGAGGGTGGTGAACCAGGCGTGCATGCCGGGTTTGACGTGGCCGATGTCGGCCTCCGACACCTCGGCCCACACCGTCATCGGCGACAGTTTGGCGATGCGCAGAATCAGCGGTGTCTGTTGCTGGGCGTTGAGGGTCTGGCCTTCCCGGGCGTCCAGCGCCACCACGGTGCCGGCCATCGGTGCGTAAATCCGCGTGTAGCCGAGTTCGGCCTGATCGCTGCGCAGGCTGGCTTCGGCCTGGCGGATCTGCGCCTGGAACATGTCGAGCCGTGCTTGCGTGGCGCGCAGTTCGGCCTGGGCGGTCTGCACGTCTTCTTCACGGGTGGCGCCGCCAGCGGCGAGGTTCTGCTGGCGCTGGAATTTCTGCCGGGCGAGATCGTGTTGTGCCCGTTGTTCCTGCAACTGTGCCTTGAGGTTTTCGACGGAGAAACGCCCCGCGTCGAGTTTGGCCTGTTGCGTAGACGGATCGATCTCCACCAGCAACTGGCCTTCCTTGACCACGTCACCGACTTCCACGTGGATCTTGTGGATCTGCCCGGACGCCTGGGCGCCGACATCGACATAACGACGCGGTTGCAGAGTTCCCAGCGCGGTGACACTGCTTTCAATGTCGGCGCGGCTGACTTGCACGGTGGCGAACTGGTCTCGGCCCGGCGGAATGAACTGCCAGGCGGCGACGGCAATGGCGGGAATCAGAAAAAGTGCGGCAAGCAGGGCACGTCGGGTCTGTCGAGGGCGTTTCATGCAGGGTTCCGGCCTTGGGAAGTAGGTCCGTCGTTCAGCAGCGGGGAGACCGGGCGGAGACGGGGAGCTGTCCTTGTAAACGATCAAAGCACCGGCCAATTTAGCCGGCGACACAATTCCCTATGGGCGCGAGCAGGGAATACAACTATTTACCGCACGATTTGACTCAGTACTTTAAATCTATATGAGAATTACTATAAATTACGCGATTCGAATTGCCACTACCGTGCCACTGTTTATTTTAACGGTCACGCAAAGGGCTCAAGGACAGAAACCGCACCCGTGCGGACGGGAGTCATGTTGGAAAACTACTATCGGGAGCTGGTGTGTTTCCTGAACGCCAGGCTCGGCAACCGCCAGGTCGCCGAAGATGTGGTGCATGACGCCTATCTGCGGGTGCTGGAGCGCACCAGCGACGCGCCGATCGAGCAACCACGGGCATTCCTGTATCGCACCGCACTCAACCTGGTCATCGACGATCATCGGCGCAATGCCTTGCGTCAGATCGAGCCGCTGGACGTGCTCGATACCGAAGAACGCTACTTCACGCCGTCACCGCATACTGCCCTCGATCACGGCCAGCGCCTGGAAATGCTCCAGCGTGCCTTGGCCGAATTACCACGGTTGTGCCGCGAAAGTTTCCTGCTGCGCAAGATCGAAGGCCTGTCCCATCCGGAGATTGCCGAACAGCTTGGCATTTCCCGTGCGCTGGTCGAAAAGCACATTGTTAACGCCATGAAGCATTGCCGTACACGAATGCGACAGTGGGATGGCCATTGAGCTGACGGATTCACCAACACGTTAAATTTTGTTTCAGTGTCCTCGTTCCTACTCAACAGACGACCTGTTGTGCTGCCCTTGGCCGGTCAGGTCACTTAGGTTCAATGCCCCATTGTTGAGGGGTTTATCCAGAGGACACTGGAAATGACACAGGCAATTGCATCGCCCATCGTTCACGACCTGATCGGCGTCGGTTTCGGCCCTTCGAACCTGGCACTGGCCATCGCGCTGCAAGAGCGCGGGGCAAGGCAGGGCGAACTGGATGTGCTGTTTCTCGACAAGCAGGCTGATTACCGCTGGCACGGCAACACGTTGGTGGCCCAGAGCGAGTTGCAGATTTCCTTCCTCAAGGACCTCGTGACCTTGCGCAACCCGACCAGCCCTTACTCCTTCGTCAATTACCTCAAGGCTCACGGGCGCCTGGTGGACTTCATCAACCTGGGCACCTTCTATCCGTGCCGCATGGAGTACAACGACTACCTGCGCTGGGTCGCCGGGCAGTTCACCGCGCAAAGCCGTTACGGCGAAGAAGTGCTGACCATCGAGCCGGTGCTGCACAACCAGCAGGTCGAGGCGCTGCGGGTGATTTCCCGCGATGCCCTAGGTCATCAACATGTGCGCACCACCCGTTCGGTGGTGGTCAGCGCCGGTGGCACGCCACGCATTCCCGAGGTGTTCAAGGGGCTCAAGGATGACGGCCGGGTGTTCCATCATTCCCAGTACCTGGCGCAAATGGCCAAGCAACCGTGCGTGGACAACCGGCCGATGAGCATTGCAATCATCGGTGGCGGGCAGAGCGCGGCGGAAGCCTTCATCGATTTGAACGACAGCTTCCCGTCGGTGCAGGTGGACATGATCCTGCGCGGCTCGGCACTGAAACCGGCCGACGACAGCCCCTTCGTCAACGAAGTGTTTTCGCCGGAGTTCACCGACCTGGTGTTCCAGCAACCGGACAGTGAACGCGAGCGGCTGGTGAATGAGTACCACAACACCAACTATTCGGTGGTGGATATTGACCTGATCGAGCGCATCTACGGCATCTTCTACCGGCAGAAAGTCTCGGGCATCGCCCGCCATGCGTTCCACACCTTGACCACGATCGAGAAAGCCACGGCCAATGAACGGGGTATCGAATTGGTGTTGCGCAACAATGCCACGGGTGAAGTTTCGGTCCGTCATTACGACGCGGTGGTGTTGGCCACCGGTTACGAGCGGCAGATGCACCGCAAACTGCTGGCGCCGCTGGAAGCCTATCTGGGTGATTTCGAGGTTGATCGCAACTACAAGCTGATCACGGACGAGCGCTGCAAGGCCGGGCTCTACATGCAGGGTTTCTGCCAGGCCAGTCACGGGCTGAGCGACACCTTGTTGTCGATCTTGCCGATCCGCGCCGACGAGATCGCCGGTTCGTTGTATGAGCACGGCAAGCATCGCGGGCACAGTCGCTCAGTGGTGGATTTGTTGTTGGCTACTGCCAGCTGAAATGTGTAGCGGCCACGAGGCCCTATCGCCAGCAAGCCGGCTCCTACAGTAGGTTTACGTCGCAATGCATATCCCTGTAGGAGCCGGCTTGCCGGCGATAGGGCCCTCAACAACGGCAAAAATGTCGAATCCTGAACCCTTCCTGAAGAATCCCGCGATTCCCCCAACCCGATCTGTTAACGGGTTTACGCTGCAAACATCGGGGCGTAAGCTTCGCGCGTTTTCATCCATTACGGAGACCCACAGTGGGTACTTGTTCGAGTGACAGTTGTCGGCCGGTCTCGGTAACCGGCATTTTCTCGGCAAGATAACGCGCAGTCTCCTGTGCCGTTGTCTCGCCGACAAGCGAGCAGCGGCATCCCGATCATGGCCAGTCCCGGCCATGTCCCGACGTCCCTCTCATCGACGCTGAACAGTGCGTGGTTTCGACTTTTTGTCGTGGCCGCCGCTCTATCGACACGCCTGTCATTCGTGACCGGCGCGCCAGGCCTTGCTTTGCCGGTTGTTCCGGCGACAGCGGCGTGGACCTGCCTGCTCGACGGTTTCCCGGCTGACCAAAGGGGCACCAGCCATGAAACTTACCCTCAAGGAACTCTTCGCAGGCTTCCTGCGTAACCGCCACATCGCCCGGCACTTCCGCCGTCTGGCGTTGCTGGAAACCTTCACCGACACCACGGTCAGCCGTGAAGTCCCGCCCACCCTGGCGCAAACCCTGGTGGCCGCTGCCGGCAGCGACACCAATACCCTGGGTAGTCACACCGACGGCTTGAGCGAATTCGAAGCCGATGCCCTGCGCGAGCAATTCGGCCTCAACGAAGTCGAGCACGAACAGCCGCTGCCGTGGTGGACGCACCTGTGGCACTGCTACAAAAATCCGTTCAACTTGCTGCTCACATTGCTGGCGGTCATCTCCTGGCTGACCGAAGACATGAAAGGCGCCGTCGTGATTTTCTCCATGGTGGTGCTATCGACCCTGTTGCGTTTCTGGCAGGAAACCAAATCCAACCAAGCCGCCGATGCCCTAAAGGCGATGGTCAGCAACACCGCCACGGTGATGCGCCGCGACCTTGAAGACCGTGGCGCGCAGCGTATCGAACTGCCGATCAGACAACTGGTGCCGGGTGACCTGATCGTGCTGTCGGCCGGTGACATGATTCCCGCCGATTGCCGGGTGCTCAGCGCCAAGGACCTGTTCGTCAGCCAGGCGGCCATGACCGGCGAATCGATGCCGGTGGAAAAATTTCCCCGCCAGCAGGACCGCGATACGCTCAACCCCCTGGACCTGGACAACATCCTGTTCATGGGCACCAACGTGGTCTCCGGCACGGCCATGGCGGTGATTCTCACCACCGGCAACAGCACCTATTTCGGCGCCTTGGCCCAGCGCGTCGGCGCCACCGACCGGGCGCCGACGTCGTTCCAGACCGGAGTCAACAAAGTCAGCTGGCTATTGATCCGCTTCATGTTCGTGATGGCGCCGCTGGTGTTGTTCATCAACGGTTTCACCAAGGGCGACTGGACCGAAGCGCTGCTGTTCGCGCTGTCGATCGCCGTGGGCCTGACCCCGGAAATGCTGCCGATGATCGTCACCTCGACCCTGGCCAAGGGTGCGGTGTTCCTGTCGCGCAAAAAAGTCATCGTCAAGCGCCTCGACGCCATCCAGAACTTCGGCGCCATGGATGTGCTATGCACCGACAAGACCGGCACTCTGACCCAGGACAAAATCTTCCTGGCGCGCAACGTCGACGTCTGGGGTAACGACTCCGATGACGTGCTGGAAATGGCTTACCTCAACAGCTACTACCAGACTGGGCTGAAAAACCTGCTGGATGTGGCGGTGCTCGAACACGTCGAGATCCACCGTGAACTGAAAGTCGGCACGGCGTTTCGCAAGGTCGACGAAATCCCGTTCGATTTCACCCGCCGGCGCATGTCGGTGGTGGTCGCCGAGCGTGATCAACCGCACCTGCTGATCTGCAAGGGCGCGGTGGAAGAGGTGCTGGCGGTCTGCTCGCGGGTGCGTCACGGCGAAGACGATGAAGCCTTGACCGAAGAACTGCTGGCGCGCATCCGTCAGGTCACGGCCGCGTTCAATGCTGAAGGTCTGCGGGTGGTGGCGGTTGCGGCGCGGCCAATGGTCGAAGGGCGCGACACCTACAGCCTGGCCGATGAACAGGCACTGACGCTGATTGGATACGTGGCGTTTCTCGATCCGCCGAAAGAAAGCACCGCGCCCGCCCTCAAGGCCCTGGCCGCCCATGGCGTGGCGGTGAAAGTGCTGACCGGCGACAACGAACTGGTGACGGCGAAGATCTGCCGCGAAGTCGGCCTGGAACAGCAAGGCCTGCTGATGGGCAACGACGTCGAGCGCATGAGCGATGCCGAGTTGGCGCAAGCGGTGGAGACCACCAACGTCTTCGCCAAACTGACGCCGTCCCACAAGGAACGCATCGTCCGCCTGCTCAAGGGCAACGGCCATGTGGTCGGTTTCATGGGTGACGGCATCAACGATGCCCCGGCCCTGCGCACCGCCGACATCGGTATTTCGGTGGACAGCGCCGTGGACATCGCCAAGGAAGCGGCCGACATCATCCTGCTGGAAAAGAGCCTGATGGTGCTGGAGGAGGGCGTGCTGGAAGGGCGCCGGACCTTCGCCAACATGCTCAAGTACATCAAGATGACCGCCAGTTCGAACTTCGGTAACGTGTTCTCGGTGCTGGTGGCCAGTGCGTTCATCCCGTTCCTGCCGATGTTGCCGATGCACCTGCTGGTGCAGAACCTGCTCTACGACATTTCGCAGATCGCCATTCCGTTCGATAACGTCGATGAGGAAATGCTCAAGCAACCACAGCGCTGGCAGCCGGGGGACGTCGGACGCTTCATGCTGTTTTTCGGGCCGATCAGTTCAATCTTCGACATCACCACGTTCGCCTTGATGTGGTACGTGTTTGATGCCAACACCCCGGATCACCAGACCCTGTTCCAGTCCGGCTGGTTCGTGGTCGGGCTGCTGACCCAGACGCTGATCGTGCACATGATCCGCACGCCGAAAATCCCGTTCCTGCAAAGCCGCGCCGCCATGCCGTTGCTGGTGATGACCGGACTGATCATGGCTGTGGGGATTTTCCTGCCGATGGGACCGCTGGCCCATTACTTCAAATTGCAGGCGTTGCCGTCGCTGTACTTCGTGTTTCTGCCGGTGATTCTGCTGGCGTACATGGCGCTGACCCAGGCGGTGAAGGGGTTCTACATTCGCCGGTTTGGCTGGCAGTAACACCGCGAGCATTGTGGCGAGGGGGCTTGCCCCCGTTGGGCTGCGAAGCAGCCCCAAAACAAAGCGACGCGAACGATCAGATAGATCAAGTAGGCAGGCTTTGCGACTGCTGCGCAGTCGTACGGGGGCAAGCCCCCTCGCCACAAGGGGATCGTGTTTTTTTCAAGGAGCTTCATCATGCAAGCCATCAACAACATCAACCGTCAGCCCCTGGATGTGATTTCGGCGGAGGTCACCAACATCATTTACGTCATCGCCCGGCGGCCCCAGCAGAAAGCCGTGCTGGCAATGCTCGAGGCCGAACTGGAGCGCAGCAACTATCCGGCCAGTGATGTGGATGTGCATGCCTTCGGCACGGACGAAATCGAAATCGAAGCGACGCTGGCGACGACCTCGGTCGATGGTGATGAACTCGATGCACTGGTGACGCGACTAGGTCAAGCGTCGGATTGACCCGGATGCATTTGGGAAAAGTCCTACAGATTGATCCTTGTTGCTTCCGTAGCCTGTGCGGCCTCATGAATCCGACATACCGAGGGAGGCCACGTTGCCGAGTAAATCGTTACGTATCCTGATTGCCGATACGCAGCACTTTCACCGTATGAGGATCGAGCGGCTGTTTAACCAGCTGGGTTATTTTCGGGTGGCTCCGGTGCAAGGCGTCGAAGAGCTGCTGAGCTTGATGGAGTACAGCACCGAGCCCTTCGATCTGGTGGTTGTCAATGGAGCCTTGGCCAATGGCCGGTTGAATCTGTTCGACTTCTTTGTCGACAACCCACAGGCCCGTCACGCGTTTATCTTCGATGGTCGGCAGGCGCAGTTGCCGCCGATGGCGGGCAATGTCCGGCACAACGTCAATGTCAGCCATGCTGTACTGCCGGACCTGGCGTCCATCGCGCAGTTGATGGCCACAGTCGACCCGCGTCGACCATTCGTCGGAACTGTCATTTCTGTCAGGTAGTTCCTTCCAACTTTTCATGCAAGAGTTTCAGCGCAGCCGTTGCGTCTTTACGCGGCCCGTCATTTTTTCGGTCGTGGTGTTTTTGCACAGGGAGTTTTCATGAAATCAGCACTGGTTGTGGAAGACCATCCGGTGGTTTGCTCCATGATCAAACTCGTACTCAGGGAGCTGGGGTTCAAGCAGATCCATGAAGCAACCCGTGGCGATGAGGTCATGTCGAAGCTACGTGAGCATCGACCGGATATCGTGCTGCTGGATTTGAGCCTGCCTGGCGTGGACGGGCTGGATGTACTAGACCGAATCAAGGCCGAAAAGACTCATTCTCGAGTGGTGGTTTTCACTTCGCTTGATGCCCGGTTTTATCAGGAACGTTGCATGCGTGCCGGGGCGGCGGCATTTGTCCCCAAGAGCAAGGACCTGGATGATCTGAAAGCCGCGATCAACACCGTGCTGGCCGGTTACACCTGCTTCGTCCAGCTATCATCGAGTCTCGTTTCGATGGGGGCGTTGCAGCGCAGTGAGAAAGAGTTGATTGACCTGCTTTCCAACCGTGAATTGACCATTCTGCAATATCTGGCAAAAGGCTTGAGCAACAAGCAAATCGCCGAGATCATGCACCTGAGTTTCAAGACCGTCAGCACTTACAAGACGCGGTTGATTGAAAAGATCAACGTGAAGTCGCTGGTGCATTTGAGGGACTTTGCCTTGCGCAATGGCCTGATCTGAATGAACGCATTCCGACGACTGTCTGTCATGGTGTTGGCGAGCCTTCTGCTGTGGTCATCGGCTGCCTGGGCGCAACCGCATTCGCTGGCGCTGCTGGGACGCTCCAGCCTCGAAGGTGTTTCCGTCAAACTGACGGACACTGAATCACGCTGGTTGCAGCAAAAGGGACGATTGGTGCTGGCGGTCTCTACCCCGGACTATCCACCCTTCGAGTTCAATACCGCTGGCAAGGTGTTCGAGGGCATCACCGCCGATTACGCCGGTCTGCTCGAGCAATTGCTGGGCGTCAGGATCGAGGTTCAACGCTACCCGTCGCGAGCCGAAGCGGTACAGGCCATCAAGGAAGGGCAGGCTGACCTGCTGGGAACGGCCAATCGTTTTGAAGCCGAAGACCCGCAGTTGCAGATGTCCAGCGCTTACGCGGTCGATCAACCGGTACTGGTCACCCGCACAGACTCAACCGAGGCTCTGGACCCGACGCTGGCCGGCAAACGGCTGGTGACGCTTTATCACTACTTGCCCCAATACAGCGTGCAGCAGTTCTATTCCAGCGCGC
Source organism: Pseudomonas sp. Irchel s3b5 (assembly GCF_900187435.1). Lineage (NCBI taxonomy): Bacteria > Pseudomonadati > Pseudomonadota > Gammaproteobacteria > Pseudomonadales > Pseudomonadaceae > Pseudomonas > Pseudomonas sp. Irchel s3b5. The sequence continues at coordinate 76,357 of NZ_FYDY01000012.1, read as the reverse complement.
AGCTGGAACTCTTCCCATCGACACTGGCCGCCATGGGCGCGGTGGCGTTCGGTCAGGCTGATGTCTATCTGGGGGATGCCATCAGTGCCCATTACCTGATCAGCAAAAACTATCTGGGCAATGTACAGCTGGCAGATTTTTCGCCGATGGAGTCCGGTCGTTTTGCATTCGCGATGGGCCGCGAAAACCCGCAGTTGTTGCACATCGTCAACAAGGCGCTGGCGGTGGTCACGACCAATGAACAAATGAATATCCTGCGCCGCTGGGGGGCGAACGGAGCGTCCATTCCGGGTAATCAGTCGCTGCAATTGAGCGTGGCAGAGCAGCGTTGGCTCGATCGACACCCGCGTGTGAAAGTGGCGATCAATGTCAACATCCCACCGATTTCATTCATCGATAGCGAAGGCCAGTTTCGCGGGATCGTGATTGATGTGCTGACGAAAATCAGCCAGCGCACCGGGCTGCAATTCGATCTGCAGGGCATGAAGTCCGTGGCGGACATGTTGGCGGGTATCCAGGATGGCCAGGTCGATGTGCTGGCGGGCATTGGCCTGAGTTCCCAGCGTGAAGGTCAGTTGCGGTTTACCCGCTCGTTCCTGAACAGCCCGTCGGTGCTGGTGACCCGGGTGGCACCGGACAGCCCCAGGACGCTGGACGACATGGCCGGAAAAGAGCTGGCGCTGACCCAGGGCAACATTTCCGGTGAGTTCATTCGCCAGCACTTTCCTCTGATCCGGCTGGTGGACGCGCCCCTGACGATTGATGCCATGGAGATGGTCGCCCAAGGTGAAGCACAGGGCGGCCTCAATTCGTTGATCAGTGCGCGTTACCTGATTGCCCGTCAGTTTCGTGATCGTCTGCAGGTGACCAGTACGGTGGGCACCGACCCCGCGCGCAGCACGTTGGCGACCAGCCGGGACGCGACTGAGCTGCACTCGATCCTGGACAAGGCGCTGTTAAGCATCCCCCCCGATGAAATCGACGAACTGACCCATCCCTGGCGCTATGACTCGATGGTGGAGCAGAGCTATTGGCTGCGTCATCGGCAGGCGATTTTTCAGGCGTTTGCTGTGGCGGGAGTCATGCTCCTGCTCGCGTTCGTGGGGATTTTTTGGCAGCGTCGGCAAATTCGTCAGCGTCAGCTATTGCTCAGTCAATTACAGGAGGCCAAGGAGGCTGCCGACGATGCCAATCGTGCCAAGACCACGTTTCTGGCGACCATGAGCCATGAAATCCGCACCCCGATGAATGCGCTGATCGGTATGCTCGAACTGGCACTGAAACAAGCGGATAAAGGCGTGACGGATCGTTCCGCCATCGAGGTGGCGTCCCAGGCGGGGCAGCAGCTGCTGGCCCTGATCGGCGACATTCTGGACATCGCCCGGGTCGAATCCGGACAATTGTCGCTGACACCGGAACGGGTCAATTTGCGTGAACTGGTGGCATCGGTCTGTCGGGTTTTTGAAGGGTTGGCGTTGCAGAAAAACCTGCAGTGGCGGGTCGAACTCGACGAGCAAAGTGACTGCGATGTGATGCTCGATCCCACCCGCCTCAAACAGGTGCTGTCCAATCTGTTGAGCAACGCGATCAAGTTCACCGATGAAGGCGGGGTGAGCCTGACCTTGCGGGTAGAGCCAAGACCCTCGGCGCATCTGGCCGTCAGCGTGCGCATTGCCGACAGCGGTGTCGGTATCAGTGCTTTCGACCAGCAACGCCTGTTCAGTCCGTTCGTGCAGGCGGGCAACCACCAGCAGTCGGTCCGGCAGGGTTCCGGTCTGGGGCTGGTAATCAGCCGAACCCTGTGCGAGATGATGGGCGGGCGATTGCAGCTCGACAGCGCTCTGGGTTACGGGACTCAGGTGCACATCAGTCTCGATTTGATGACCTTGCCAACACTGCCCGCCAGTGAGCTGTCCCAAGGGGAAACTCTGCTCTGGACGGGCTCATTGACGATTTTGGTGGTGGACGATTATCCAGCCAATCGCTTGTTGCTTTCACGGCAGCTGAGCTATTTGGGGCACCACGTGATGTTGGCGGAAGATGGCGCGCAGGGGCTGGAACTATGGCTTGAGCATCAGTTCGACCTGGTGATTACCGACTGCAACATGCCAGCGCTCAGCGGTTACGAACTGGCAGGTGCGATACGCGACGAAGAGCGCAGACAGGGCTTGCCGCCGACGCTGATCCTCGGGTTTACCGCCAATGCGCAAAGGGAGGAAAAGGTCCGCTGCCAGGAGGCGGGCATGGACGATTGCCTGTTCAAACCTATCCGCTTGATGGATCTGCAGGCATGGTTGGCCCAGCAGTTTTCCAGCGCACCGTCGAATCAGACCGACGACCCGGAGGTATTCGATTTGAGTGGGCTGGATCGCTTTGTCGATACGGACTGTGAACTCATGGATCAATTGCTGCACGACCTGGAACTGACCAACCGCGAGGATCGTGTTCATCTGCTCGCCCTGCATACCAGCGGTAATCGCATCGCTTTGCGCGAGCTGGCGCACCGGATCAAGGGCGGTGCGCTGATGGTCCGGGCGCTCGCTCTGGTGGAGTGCTGCGAGCAACTGGAACGTGCACTCAATGACAATCAGGCGCCACTGATCGACGAGGCCGTCGATCAGTTGCAACACGCCATGACCCGGCTCGACCGGCGGCTTCAGCAGGATTGAACTCAGTCCAAAACGGGCGCGATACCTTTGGGGCTGGTCAGACTGAATGCCATGCTACGGGACGGTACTGAATGGCGCTGACGAGTGGCATGGTGAAGACAGTTGCTCCCACAGGGTTATTGGATGTACTCGACATTGGCGTATAACCGAAATACCTGTGGGAGCTGGCTTGCCAGCGATGGTGGCGACTCGGTCAGCTCAAAGCTTGCAGCTGCCCTCATGCAATATCACTGCGGCTGAATTCATCCCCGAGAAAATCGATCAACGTGCGCACCGACGGCAGCAACCCCCGTCGCGACGGGAAGATCGCATGGATGATACCGGTTTTTGGCGCCCAGCCCGGCACCAGTTCCACCAGTCGCCCGGCGGCGATCTCATCGCGCACCACCACGTTCGGCAGGTGCACCACGCCGATACCGGCGATGGCCGCATGGCGCAAGGCCAACAGGTCATCGGTGACCATCCTCGGCGCATGCCGGATCAGCGCCGTGCTGCCATCGGCACCGAACAATTCCCACTGATATTCACGTTGCGCCGCGCCCCAGTGCAGGCTCGGCAAACCACTGAGGTCGGCTGGCGACGGTGGGGTCGACAGGCGCTCGGCGAACGCCGGACTGCCGACGACGCTTTGGGTGCTGTTGCCCAGGACCTTCATCACCATGTCGGTGTTTTCCAGCGGTGGGAAGCGCACCCGCAGCGCCAGATCGAAGCCTTCGTGAATCAGGTCGACCCGGCGATTGGTGCTCTCGATGAACAACTCCACCAACGGGTACTTGAGCAGATAGCGGGTCAGCATCGGCCCGACCCAGGAGTTGAGCAGCGCCGTCGGGCAACTGACGCGCACCAGGCCCTGGGGCTCGGAGCGGTTGCGTTCGATCAGTTCGGCGGCGCTTTCCGCTTCCACGCGCATGGCCAGGCAGCGCTGGTAATAGGCCTGGCCGATTTCGGTCAGCGAGCAATGACGACTGGTGCGATGCAGCAGGCGCACGCCGAGGCGCTCTTCGAGTTCGGCGATGCGCCGGCTGAGCTTGGATTTGGGCATGTCCAGTGCCCGACCGGCCGCCGCGAAACCGTGATGTTCCACCACTTGGGTGAAGTAGTAGAGGGTGTTGAGGTCTTCCATCATCGTTCCTCTGATAGAACGCTAAAGCTGATTTTTGCAGTCTAGCGCATCAAAGGTCACGGTTTTAAGCTTTGTCCATGGCTTCACTCACCTCATCAGGAGACACCATGAAAAACATCATCGGTATCTACACCAGCCCACGGACCCATTGGGTAGGCGACGGTTTTCCGGTCCGCACGCTGTTTTCCTACGACAACCTGGGAAAGCACATCAGCCCGTTTCTGCTGCTCGATCACGCCGGCCCCGCTGAATTCACCCCGACCACCGAGCGACGTGGCGTTGGTCAGCATCCGCACCGCGGCTTCGAAACCGTGACTATCGTTTACAAGGGTGAAGTCGAACATCGCGACTCCACTGGCAGTGGCGGCAAGATCGGCCCCGGCGACGTGCAATGGATGACCGCCGCGTCGGGCATCCTGCATGAGGAGTTCCACTCCGAAAATTTCGCCAAAAGCGGTGGCACCCTGGAGATGGTGCAACTGTGGGTCAACCTGCCGGCCAAGGACAAAATGGCCGAGCCCGGTTACCAGACGATCCTCGATGGCGACATCCCGAACATCGCCTTGAAAGACAACGCCGGCAGCCTGCGCCTGATCGCCGGTGAGTTCGACGGCCATACCGGCCCGTCGCGCACGTTCACGCCGATCGATGTCTGGGATCTGCGCCTCAACGGCGGCAAGTTGCTGACACTGGACCTGCACGAAGGTCGCAACACAGCCTTGGTGGTGCTGCGCGGCACGGTTCAGGTCAATGGGCTGGAACTGATGCGCGAGGGCCAGTTGGCCCTGCTTGAACGCGATGGCAGTCAGTTGACCCTCGAAGCCAATGGTGACGCGGTGGTGTTGCTGCTCAGCGGCGAACCGATCGACGAGCCAATCGTCGGCCATGGTCCGTTCGTGATGAACACCGAGCAGGAAATCCACCAGGCCTTCGCCGACTTTCAGTCCGGCCGCTTCGGCCAGATGCACGGTTAATCCGTAGCCCTTCCATAACCCGACGCTACACAGGATGAGTAGGCCGGTTTTCAGGCCAGGGATGGCTGTTGCCCAAACGAAAGAGGAAACGCTCATGAACACCGTCAACGCGGCCAACTTCAACGGCCAGAAACCGACCATCGACCCCAACGACAGCGCCATGCTGTTGATCGATCACCAGAGCGGACTGTTCCAGATCGTCAAGGACATGGACGTACCGCAATTACGCGCCAACGCCATTGCCCTGGCCAAGGCTGCGACCTTGCTCAAGATGCCGGTGATCACCACTGCTTCCGTACCGCAAGGGCCGAACGGGCCGTTGATACCGGAAATCCATGAAGCCGCGCCCCATGCGCAGTACGTGGCGCGCAAAGGTGAAATCAACGCTTGGGACAACCCGGAGTTTCACGCCGCCGTCAAAGCCACCGGCAAGAAAACCCTGGTGATCGCCGGCACCCTGACCAGCGTTTGCCTGGCATTCCCGTCCATCGCGGCGGTGCACGAAGGCTACAAAGTGTTTGCCGTGGTCGACGCTTCGGGCAATCACTCGAAACTGGCCACTGATCTGACAATCGCGCGTTTGGCTCAGGCCGGGGTTGTGCCGATCGATATCATGGCTACGCTTTCCGAGTTGCAAGGTTCCTGGAACCGTCCGGATGCTGAAGAGTGGGCCGCCGTCTACGCCCAGGCCATGCCGCACTATCAATTGCTGATCGAAAGCTACCTCAAGGCTCAGCAAGTCGCGAACGAACACGAAGTGCTGGATTCGCAGCGCTGATCGAAATCCCCACGCCGACTTCGGCATCGATAACACGCGAGGACTACTGCAATGACCACTTCCTACAAGCGTCTCGACAAGGATAACGCCGCGGTTTTGATGGTTGATCATCAGGCGGGCCTGCTGTCGCTGGTGCGCGACATCGACCCGGATCGTTTCAAGAACAACGTGCTGGCCCTGGCCGACCTGGCCAAGTACTTCAAGCTGCCGACCATCCTCACCACCAGTTTCGAAACCGGCCCCAACGGCCCGCTGGTGCCGGAGCTAAAGGCACTCTTTCCAGACGCGCCGTACATCGCTCGCCCGGGCCAGATCAACGCCTGGGACAATGAAGATTTCGTCAAGGCGATCAAGGCCACCGGCAAGAAGCAACTCATCATCGCCGGTGTGGTAACTGAGGTGTGCGTGGCGTTCCCGGCCCTCTCGGCCCTGGCCGAAGGTTTTGAGGTGTTCGTGGTTACCGACGCGTCAGGCACCTTCAACGAACTGACCCGGGAATCGGCGTGGAGCCGCATGACCGCTCAGGGCGCGCAACTGATGACCTGGTTCGGCCTGGCCTGTGAACTGCACCGCGACTGGCGCAACGACGTTGAAGGGCTGGGGACCTTGTTCTCCAACCACATCCCGGATTATCGCAACCTGATGACCAGCTACAACACACTGGCCAACAACAAGTAATCCAGCCAACACACGTTCCCCTGTGGGAGTGAGCCTGCTCGCGATGACGGTAGAACAGACACTGTTGCAGTGACTGTCAGGCCGTCTTCGCGAGCAGGCTCGCTCCCACATTTGTTTTTGTGATGCTTGCCGAATCCCGCCGAATCAATTGCTCCTACACTATGGCCAATCTGTTCGATTTCCCCGTCATTGGCCTTTGCTGGAGTTGCTTGATGCTGTCATTGCTCACCGAACACCCGCTGATCTGCGCGATGTTGCTGATCCTGATCGACCTGGGTTTGTGGCGCTTGCTCAGTGCGACGGGCAGTGCCTGGCGGCTGTTGGTGCGGGTGGTGATTTTTGCGCTGTTCAGTTTTCTGCTGTTCAACGAGGGCCTCAATCCGCTGGAGCCCGCGCCGTGGCCTGACAACGTGCCCCTGCATTTGGCGGCCACCGGTTTGCAGATCGGTTGGTGGCTGTTCGGCGCGCGGACCCTGACCGTGTTGATCGGCGCCGTGATGATGCAACGGGTCGGGCACACCGGGCGGCTGCTTCAGGATTTGCTTGGCGCGGTAATTTTCCTGATTGCGGTCATCGCCGCGCTGGCCTACGTGCTCGAACTGCCGGTCAAAGGCGTGCTGGCGACCTCCGGCGCATTGGCGATCATCGTCGGTCTGGCCTTGCAGAGCACCCTCAGCGACGTGTTCTCCGGGATCGTCCTGAACACCACCAAACCCTATCAACTGGATGACTGGATCTCCATCGACGGCACCGAAGGCCGGGTCACCGACATCGACTGGCGGGCCACGCGCCTGCAAACCGCCCAAGGCAGCCTGGCGGTGATTCCCAACTCATTGGCCGCCAAGGCCAAAATCATCAACTTCAGCCGCCCGAGCGATATGTTTGGTGTTTCCATCACCCTTCAAGTGAGCCCCCATGCGCGGCCGAATACGGTGATCGATGCCCTTGAGCGCGCCATGCAAGGCTGCCGTTTCCTGTTGGATACGCCCGCACCGAACGTCGCGCTGAAAAGCTCCGGCAGCACGGGTGTGGAATACGAAATCAGCGGGTTTGTTGCGTCCATGAGCGAGAAACGCACGGTGCGTAATCAGCTGTTCGACCTGGCGTACCGGCACTTGCAGGCCTCCGGGGTCAACCTGTTGTCGAGCGTCGAGCCCACGCTGTCGGGCAGCCTGTCGCGGCCCCGGGCACTGCTCGACAGTTCGCCGATTTTCTCTACGTTGCGCCAGGAAGAAAAAGACACCTTCAGCCAGAACATGTCGCTGCAAACCTTTCGTGCCGGCGAAACGATCCTGGAGGCGGGGGAGGTCAGTGATCACTTGTTCATCATCGAGTCGGGGGTGGTGACGGTGACGCTGACCCGGCACGGTGAACCGTTCGAATCCGGGCGCATGGGGCCGGGTGAAGTGATTGGCGAGGCCGGCATCCTGGACGACAGTTCGGTGCCCGCGCAGTTTACCGCCAAGACCTTTTGTGGCTTGTACCGCATCGAAAAGTCGTACCTCAAGCCATGCCTGGATGCCCGTCACGACATCGGCGATGCGATGAAAACCTTGCTCGATTACCGGTTGCACAAAGCGAAAACCCTGACTCAGGATTTGCCGGCGATGGTGGAGAAAAAAGGCTTTTTGCAGTGGCTGCGCAATCGGGTCTGAATTTGCTGGTGAATGGCCGCTGCGCGGATCGCTCCCACATTTGACCGCGTTTTCCTGTGCTCGCGATGACGGCAGTGAGCAAAACCCAATGGCCTCCTCGACTTCTGGAATATTGGCTATTTGTGCAACCGGGGCGGGGGGCTAACGTAGTCACACACCCACTTGCCCTGGAGCAGACCATGCAACCGCGTATCGATTTCTACACCGCGTCCCCTGATGCCCTCAAAGCGATGATCGGGTTGGAAACCGCAGTGTCGAAGCTGCCGCTGGAAAAAAACCTGATTGAACTGGTCAAGCTGCGGGCTTCGCAGATCAACGGCTGCGCCTTCTGCATCGACATGCACACCAGCGACGCAATCAAGGGTGGCGAAACCCCGCGTCGCCTGTTCGCCGTAACGGCGTGGCGCGAGGCGCCGTTCTTCAGCGACCGCGAACGTGCCGCGCTGCTCTGGACCGAATCCCTGACCCAGCTCAGCCTGACCCACGCGCCGGACGAAGACTACGAAGTGGTCAGCGCCCAGTTCACGCCCAAGGAAATGGTCGATCTGAGCGTGGCGATCAGCACCATCAACAGCTGGAACCGTCTGGCCGTCGGTTTCCGCAAAACCCCTCAGGCCTGATGTCGACAAGGGGGCCGAGGTTCAATGAGCATCGGCACTCGGCGCGGCTGGAGGTTGTACCTTGCGCATCAGCGGCACCATGGCCGTGGCGATGATGAAGCAGACCATGATCATCAGAAACGCGTCGCCGTAGGTTTGTGTCTGCGCTTCGCGATAAGTCAGCAACCACAGTTGATGCAGGGCGGCAGTGACGCCGACGTCGCCGCCCTGGCCGAGGGCGGCGAAGTTGTTGCCGACCTGGGACAGCCATTGGTAGAGTGCTTCGTTGGTGCTGTTGAGGTTTTCCGCCAGCCGCGTGAAATGCAGGTTGGTGCGGTCATTGAGAATGGTCGCGCACGCGGCGATGCCAATGGCGCCACCCAGATTGCGCATCAGGTTGAACAAGCCCGACGCATGTTTGAGCCGCGCCGGTGCCAAACCACCGAGGGTCAAGGTCACCGCTGGCGGCACCGCCAATTGCTGGGCAATGCCACGCAAGGCTTGCGGCAGCATGAGTTCTTTGGCCCCCCAGTCATGGGTGATCGGGCTGAAATCCCACATCGACAACGCGAACAACCCAAGGCCGGTCATCATGATCCAGCGCAGATCCACGCGGTTGGCCAGAAAGGCATACAGCGGAATCGCCATGATCTGGAACACCCCGGTGGAGAAAACCGCCAGGCCAATGTCCAGCGCGCCATAGCCACGCACCCGGCCGAGGAACAGCGGCGTCAGGTAAATGGTGGCGAACAGGCCGATGCCGGTGACAAACGAGAAGAAACAACCGAGGGCGAAGTTGCGATCCTTCAAGGCCCGCAGATCGACAATCGGGTTGGCCACGTGCAAGGTCCGGCCGATGAACGCCAGCCCAGCGAGGCCGCTGATCCACGCCGTGGTCACAATCGTGTGGTCACTGAACCAGTTCCAGCGCGGGCCTTCTTCGAGGGTGTATTCCAGGCAGCCGAGGAACAGCGCCAGAAACACCATGCTCAAGTAGTCCGCACCTTTGAGCAGTGACAACTCCGGTTGATCGATTTTCACCAGCATCGGCACGGCCACCGCGACGAAAATCCCTGGGACGAGGTTGATGTAGAACAGCCAGTGCCAGGACGAGATGTCAGTGATCCAGCCGCCGATCACCGGACCGAGGGTCGGGGCCAGCGATGCCACGGCGCCGATGGTGGCGGCAGCAATCACCCGTTGCTTGCCGGTGAAGAAAAAGAATGCCGTGGTGAACACCAGCGGAATCATCGAGCCGCCGAGAAAGCCTTGCAGGGCGCGAAAGGCAATCATGCTCTGGATGTTCCAGGCGGCGCCGCACAACAGGCTGGTCAGGGTGAAACCCACCGCCGACGCGCAAAACAGCCAGCGTGTGGAAAATACCCGGGACAGCCAACCGGACAGCGGAATCACGATGATTTCGGCGATCAGGTAGCTGGTCTGCACCCAGGCCGTTTCATCAGTGCCCGCAGAGAGCCCGCCGCCGATGTCGCGCAATGACGCCGAGACAATCTGGATATCCAGCAGCGCAATGAACATGCCGATGCACATGGTGGCGAAGGCAAAGACTTTGGTCCCGGTCGCCATGCTCGCCGCATCGAACGGCTGCGCCGGGACGGCGAGGGCGCGGTTCATGGTGCGCTGGCCACGGAAGGGGTTTCAGGTGCCTTGCGAGTGTCGACTTCAGCGGTCACCGACAGGCCGGGACGCAGGTGACCGAGCAGGCTGTCGGCCGGATCGAGGTGAATGCGCACCGGCACCCGTTGCACGATCTTGGTGAAGTTGCCGGTGGCGTTTTCCGGCGGCAGCACACTGAATTGCGAACCGCTGGCGGGGGCGAGGCTGTCCAGATGACCGTGGAATTCCTGCCCCGAGAGCACGTCGGCATGAATCACCACCCGTTGCCCCGGGATCATGTGCGCCAGTTGGTCTTCCTTGAAGTTGGCGTCGACCCACAAACCGCTGGCCGGCACCACCGAGAGCAATTGCGACCCGGCCTGGGCATAGGCGCCAACCCGCGCTCGACGGTTGCCGATCACACCATCGACCGGTGCCCGCAGTTCGGTGAATTCAACATTCAACTGCGCCAGATCGCGTTCGGCTTTTGCTTGAGTCAACGCCGCGCGGGCCTGCTGTTTTTGAGTGGCGATCACATTCAACTGGCGTTGCGTAGCCAGCAGTTCGGCTTGGGCGCGGTTGCTTTGGGCCTGTGCGGTCTTGAACGTGGCGTTGGCCCGTTGCGCGCTTTCCACCGAGACGGCGTTGGTGGTGACCAGTTTTTTGTAACGCGCATCGTCGTCCCGGGAACGGGAGGTTTCAGCCCCGGCGGCATCAATGCCGGCCCGGGCCTGGCCGATGACGGCTTGTTGCAGTTGTTCGGTTGCGTCGAGGTTGGCGAGCAACGCCTCTTCGGCCGCGACGGCGCCTTCTGCCTTGGCGAGGTGTGCGCGATAGTCTCGCGCATCGAGGCGGATCAACACGTCACCGGCCTTGACCTTCTGGTTGTCGCTCACCAGCACTTCATCGATGTAACCCGCGACTTTGGGCCCGATTACCGTCACGTCGCCACCGATGTAGGCATCGTCGGTTTCTTCGATGAAACGCCCGGCCGTCCACCAGTGCGTGCCGTACACACCGGCCAGCACCAATGCCGCGATACCCAGTGTCGGCAGCAGCAGGCGTTTGTGCAGCGGTGGTTTTGCGGGCTTCACCGGGGAGGCCAGGTCAGGTTCAACGGTGGGCATGCTGGTCATGGGGATTACCTGTCGGAATCAGTTTTGATTGCGACTGTAATATGATGTAGGTAATATTTAGTGGCAATTGTTTTTTGTTGCCGGTCGTCAGGTGTGGGCCGAGAGAAGAGGGGGAACTGCCGGAACAGGACTCTTTAGGTGATCAAGTGTGGCGAGGGAGCAAGCTCCCTCACCACAAGGTTCGCGTTAACCTGATGGGTTAAACGCGTTCGAAAATCGCGGCGATGCCTTGGCCGCCACCGATGCACATGGTCACCAGCGCGTAACGGCCGCCAGTGCGATGCAGTTCGTGGATGGCTTTGGTGGCGATGATCGCGCCGGTTGCGCCGACCGGGTGGCCCAGGGCGATGCCCGAACCGTTCGGGTTGACCTTGGCCGGGTCGAGGTCCAGTTCCTGGCTGACGGCGCAGGCCTGGGCGGCGAAGGCGATGTTGGCTTCGATCACGTCCAGGTCGGCGACGGTCAGACCGGCGCGCTTGAGCGCCAGGCGGGTGGCCGGGATCGGGCCCAGGCCCATCAGCTCAGGCTCAACGCCCGCGTGGGCGTAGCTGACCAGACGAGCGAGTGGTTTCAGGTTGTTGCCCTGAACCGCAGCACCGGTGGCCATGACCAGCGCGGCGGCGCCGTCGTTCAGACCCGAAGCGTTGCCGGCGGTGACCGAGCCGTCCTTCTTGAACGCAGGCTTCATGCCCGCCAGTTGTTCCAGGGACGTGGCGCGTGGGTGCTCGTCGACGTTGAACAGTTTGACGCCTTTGCGATCCTGGATTTCCACGGTCGCGATCTGCTCGCTGAAGTAGCCGTTGGCAATCGCGTGGGCCGCACGTTGCTGATCTTCAAACGCCAGGGCGTCCTGCATTTCGCGGGTGATGCCGTTGCGTGCTGCGACGTTTTCGGCAGTGATGCCCATGTGGATGCCATGGAACGGGTCATGCAGGATGCCGAGCATGTAGTCGATGACCTGGGCGTTACCCATGCGCGAACCCCAACGGGCGGCCGGCATCAGGTACGGGCCACGGCTCATGGATTCGGCACCGGCGCCGACGACGATGTCGGCATCGCCGAGCATCAGCGTCTGCGCGGCGTTAATGATGGCTTGCAGGCCCGAACCGCAGAGGCGGTTGACGTTGTAGGCCGGGGTTTCTTTCGGGATGCCGGCGTTCATCGCGGCAACGCGGGATATGTAGGCGTCGCGGGTTTCGGTCGCGATCACATTGCCCATCACCAGATGGCCAACGAGCGCCGGGTCCACGGCAGCCTTTTGCAGGGCGGCTTTTACAGCCGTGGTTGCCAGGTCGGCCAGTGGCACGTCCTTGAGCGAACCACCGAAAGTACCGATGGCGGTACGGGCGGCGCTGACGACGTAGATTTCCGGGGTGTTCATGGCTGGTTTCCTCTCGGTGAATGCTTTTCTGTGCTGCGATTGAGCAAGGCGTTCAAGGCCGTTTTGGCCTCATCGGTATTCAGGCGCGCGATAAACAGCAGGTTTTCTTCGCGCAGGGTGGCTTCCAGTTCTTCCAGGGACGCCTGTTTCATCAGTTGTCGCGATTGGCGCAAGGCTTGCTGGGGCATCGCCAGAAAGCGTTGGGCAATTTTTGTCGCCGCCGCCAGGCATTGTACGCCGTCGTCGAAGGCCTCATTGGCCAGGCCCAGTGCCGCCGCTTCGTTGCCATCAAGGCTATCGCCCAGCAACAGCAGACGTGCGGCGCGGGCGTGGCCGAGTCGACGGGGCAGCAGCAGGCTGGCGCCGAATTCAGGGCACAGGCCCAGGTTGACGAATGGCATGCGCAGTTTGGCGTTACGGGTGACCAACACCTGATCGCAATGCAGCAGCAGTGTAGTGCCGATACCGACGGCCGCCCCGCACACCGCGGCAATCAGCGGTTTTTGCAGACGGGTGACCACCTTCATCAGACGGAACGCCGGGCTGTCCAGATGCGTCGGCGGATGCTGGAGAAAATCCACCAGGTCATTGCCACTGGTAAAACAGCTCGGGCCACCGGTGAGGATGATCACACCCGTCAGCTCGTCCTCGTCAGCGGCCAGCAACAGATCGGCCAGCTGCGTGTACATGGCGTTGTTCAGCGCATTGAGCTTGTCGGGACGGTCAAGCGTCAGCGTCAGAACGCCGTCACATTGCTCGTGTTTGATCAGGTCAGTCATCGAATGCCCAGGGTGGTCGAATCAGGCCGCCACTTTAAGCGCCCGGCAAAGCCGGGATCTATGGCTAAACGGGTCAACTGCACTGCCGCTTTTTGCCATGCCGCTGCACAAAACAGTGCACACACCCATTCGGGGTATGGTGCCGCCCAGCGAATCCACCAATAGTGAGCACATCCGCTCATCCAGAGCCGAACTCGCTTGATAAGGTGCATTTGCTATGGGCAAGACACTGCTTAAGGTGATTTCCAGTCTGTTTGTTGTACCGCTGACCCTCAACGCCTACGCCGCCGAGGTGAACGACGCCAATACGCTGCGGCTGTACAACTGGGCGGATTACATTGGTGAAAATACCCTGGCGGATTTTGAGAAGGCCACCGGCATCAAAGTCATCTACGACACCTTTGATGCGTACGAAACGGTGCAGGCCAAGTTGCTGACCGGCCACTCCGGCTATGACTTGATTGTGTTGAACGCGTCCCTCGCGCCTCCGTTAATCAAGTCCAAGGTGTTCCAGCCGCTGGACAAGAAACAGCTGCCGGGCTGGACCAACCTGGACCCGAAAGTCCTGGAGGATTTGCAGGGGTTCGATCCGGGCACCACGTACTCTGCGCCGTACACCTGGGGCAGTAACGGCGTCACTTACAACGTCGACAAAATCAAGGAACGCATGCCGGACGCGCCGATCGGCTCGCTGGCGATGATTTTCGATCCGAAGATCATCTCGCGCTTCGCCGATTGTGGCGTGACCTTGCTTGATGCGCCGACCGAAGTCATTCCCATGGCCCTGAAGTATCTGGGACGTGATCCGGGCAGCGCCGCCCCGGCGGATCTCAAAGCCGCGCAGGCGCTGCTGCTGTCGGTCAGGCCGTTCATCCGCAAATTCGACTCGGTCAATTACCTGACCAGCCTGCCCAATGGCGATGTGTGCATGGCCATGACCTGGTCCGGCGACTACGCCACCGCCATGGCCCGCGCCGCAGAAGCGAAGAAAAAGATCGACCTTGCGTACTTCATTCCCAAGGAAGGCTCGCTGATCTGGTTCGACAACCTGTACATCCCGGCCGACGCGCCCCACGTCGCCAACGCTCACAAGTTTCTGGAATACCTGATGCAGCCGCAGGTGATGGCCGACGTCAGTGACTACATCAATTACGCCAACAGCAACGCGGCAGCCACGCCCTTGTTGAATGCCGACGTGCGCAACAACCCGGCCATTTACCCCGATGCGCAAACCCGCGAACGCCTGTTTCCGCAGAAAACCCAGGACGCCAAGGACATGCGCGCCATGACCCGGGTCTGGAGCACGGTAAAAAGCGGGATCTGATTTGTTCGATCGTTAGTCAATTCGGTTAGAGGTTTACTTATGGCGACGCCAACACGCACCGTTCTTTCGCCGGCGGACGAGTCCCGGCTGGTCAAGGCCGACAAGGCTCATCACATGCACGGCTACCACGTGTTCGACGAGCACGCCGAACAAGGCTCGCTGAACATCGTCGCTGGCGACGGCGCCTACATCTATGACAGCCAGGGCAACCGCTTTCTCGATGCCGTGGGCGGGATGTGGTGCACCAACATCGGGCTGGGCCGCGAGGAAATGGCCGAGGCCATCGCTGATCAGGTGCGGCAACTGGCCTACTCGAATCCGTTTTCCGACATGTCGAACAACGTGGCGATCCAGTTGTGCGAGAAACTCGCCAGCCTGGCCCCCGGTGACCTCGATCATGTGTTCCTCACCACCGGCGGCTCCACCGCGGTGGACACCGCCTACCGGCTGATCCAGTACTACCAGAACTGCCGCGGCAAACCGGAAAAGAAGCACATCATCGCGCGCTTCAACGCCTATCACGGCTCGACCACGCTGACCATGTCGATCGGCAACAAGGCCGCCGACCGGGTGCCGGAGTTCGATTACGCCAACCCGTTGATCCACCACGTCTCCAACCCGAATCCGTACCGCGCCCCGGACGGCATGGACGAGGCGCAGTTTCTCGAATTCCTGGTCAAGGAGTTCGAAGACAAGATCCTCTCGATTGGCGCGGACAAGGTCGCCGGTTTCTTCGCCGAACCGATCATGGGCTCGGGCGGGGTGATCATTCCGCCCCAGGGTTATCTCAAGCGCATGTGGGACGTCTGCCAGCGCTACGACATTCTGTTCGTCGCCGACGAAGTGGTGACCTCGTTCGGACGCCTGGGCAAATTCTTTGCCTCTTATGATGTGTTCGACGTGCAGCCCGACATCATCACCACGGCCAAGGGCCTGACCTCGGCTTACCTGCCGCTGGGCGCCTGCATCTTTTCCGACCGCATCTGGAAAGTCATCGCCGAACCGGGCAAGGGCCGCTGCTTCACCCACGGTTTCACCTACAGCGGCCATCCGGTGTGCTGCACGGCGGCGCTGAAGAACATTGAAATCATCGAGCGGGAAAACCTGCTGGCCCATGTCGACACCGTTGGCGCCTACCTCGAAGAACGCCTGGCGACCCTGCGGGACCTGCCGCTGGTGGGTGACGTGCGCTGCAAGAAACTCATGGCCTGCGTAGAGTTCGTCGCCGATAAACGCACCAAGGCGCTGTTTGCCGACGAGATCAACATCGGCGAGAAAATTCACGTGAGGGCGCAGGCCCGGGGCTTGCTGGTGCGGCCGATTCTGCACCTCAACGTGATGTCGCCGCCGCTGATTTTGACGTTTGTCCAGGTCGATGAAATCGTCGAGACCCTGCGCCAGTGCATCCTGGAAGTGGCGGCCGAGCTTCAGGCCAGCGGTCAGTATGGCGGGCAATGACTTTGCCCGGCGCACGGTTACCAAGGGCCGGCTCACCCGCTAGACTGCGGGGCATGAGCAAAGCACAAGACGATACGTTGGTAGCCCTGACCTTTGGCGCCTTGCACCGCTGGCACGGCGACATGCGCGAAGCCTTCGCCCACATCGATGAACCCGACGCCCTGCGCCACCTGGCGTCGGCGTTCGGGCATCTGGTGGGCATCGAATCGGTGATGATCAGCCTTGAGCACAAGGATCGGCCGCCGCAATTGCTGTATCAGCGCGGCATTGCCGAGCAGTACCGCGACTCGATCATCGACCGTTATTTTACCGGGGGCTACTTGCTCGATCCGTTCTGCCTGGCGGTCGAGCAGGGTCTGGCGCAAGGGTTCTACCACCTGGAAGAAATCGCCCCGGACAACTTTTTCGACAGTGAGTACTACAAGACTTACTACCTGAAGGCCGGCAGCTCCGAAGACAGTTTCTACCTGGTCGACACCGGCCATGACAGCCAGATCTCGGTCAGTCTGTTCCAGGGCT
Source organism: Pseudomonas sp. Irchel s3b5 (assembly GCF_900187435.1). NCBI lineage: Bacteria > Pseudomonadati > Pseudomonadota > Gammaproteobacteria > Pseudomonadales > Pseudomonadaceae > Pseudomonas > Pseudomonas sp. Irchel s3b5. The sequence continues at coordinate 59,667 of NZ_FYDY01000012.1, read as the reverse complement.
TCGGTGGGGAAATCCTGCGGGCCGAGCAATTGAATCTGCTGCGGGCGGTCGAGCCCTTGGTGCGCGAATTCGTGAGCGAGTTCGGGCGTCGGGGCTTACAGCGCAACGAGGCGCTGCAAGGCCAACAGGCAATCGGGGAGGGCGGCGATATCAAACACCGGGTGCAGGCGGCGTTCGAGCAGTTTGGTTGTGATTTGCTGACCGAGCGCGAGCGGGAAGTGGCGCACATGGTCCTTCGCGGGCACTCGGTGAAGTCCACGGCGAGCCAATTGAACATCTCGCCGGAAACCGTGCGCATGCACCGCAAGAACCTGTACCTGAAGCTGGAGGTCGGCTCTCAGTCGGAGCTGTTTGCGCTGTTCATCGAGTGGTTGCGCAAGCACTGAGCGGGAACGATCAACACCGGTTATCGGTGCGTGGCGATCCAGATCAGCAACCCGGCCTGAAACACCGCAAACGCCACCAGGCAGGTAATGGTGAAGCGCAGTCCGGCGTCTTCGCGCTTGTACTTGCTGACTTTCTCTTCGTGCTTCTTGAGTTTGACTTCCTGCTCGGCCAGGTTCTGCTCGGCTTGCTGGAGCATCTGCGCCGCCTCGAGAATTTCCACGACCTGCAGTTTTTCGCTGTTCCAGTCCGTCAGCAGGTCGCCGACCTTCACGTCCTTGACGCTGCCCTTCAAATGCTGGGCGTCGGCGTAGACCACGTCGAAACCGTGCACACGCAAAAAGTGATCGCGGCGCAGGCGCGTGTCTTCGTTCAACGCATCCTTGTTGTTCAGGTCGGAGCCGTCAACGGTGTAGCCGGACCAGCGCTTCTTCGCCCAAACAATGCCTTGGGCCGCCATGAATCGGCCGATGCCGCGGTTCATCGGTTCAATCTGCAGACCGGTGTCCGGCCCGAAATGCACGCGTTTTTCCACGTGATCGACCCAGACGTCCAGATGATTCTGTTCCTTGCGCACACGCTGGCCGGGCAGGTTGATGCTCATGCGCATCAGGCTGCGTTCCTTGTCGTTGCGCTCGGCGTAGCCGAATTCGACAAAGCGCAAAGGCCGTCCGCCGGTGTTGCGATCGGTCTGCAGGGGCGCGAGACGGAGCATCTTGTGGTGCTCGGCCTGAACATCCGCCCAGGGCAGCTCGACCGCTGGCGGTGCGTCTTTTTCAGCGGGGGTGTCGGGTGAGGTCTGGGTATCAGTCATAGCGGCGAGTCCTGTCCAAGCTCTGCTTGTCGCCAGCGTGTGTGCTGGCGACAAAGACTTATCGGCCGTTTTTCCCAGGACTGGAGGGCAAAAAGCGCTTAACTGGAGCGAAGTCCGTCAATAAATCCGATGATCCGGGTGCCGAGCTCCGCCGCCAGTGGCAAATTCGGATCTTTGTAAGAGGCCAGTTGACGTTTGACGTCGTTGGGTACGATCCGCAGGACGTGGTTCATGCCTTCGATCACCACCAGTTCGGCATCCGTTTTTGCCGCCTTGAGCAGCCGTGCGTCATTGACGCCGACCTGGATGTCGTTGCTGCCCTGAATGATCAGCGCCGGCATTTTCAGCTTGGAGAACGCGGCGGCCGGGTCCTGGCGGAACAATGAAATCAGGTAGGGCTGCACGCTCGGACGGAAAATCACTTGTAGCTGCGGCGGGACGTTTTGGTCGGTTTTCCCGGCTTTGAGGCTGTCGAGCAATTCATTGCTGCGCAACATCAGCGGGGGCGGCAGGCGATTGCTCAACTGCTGACGAATGACCTCATCGACGGGGCGGGCGCTGCCGGACAAGGAAATCACCCCCGCCGCATCGACGCTCGGCGCAGCGAGGCTGGCGATCAAGGCCCCTTCGCTGTGCCCGAGCAGAATCAACTGGCCGAAGCGCGGATCGGATTTGAGCTTGCGCCCCCAGGCTTCGGCGTCGGCCACATAGGCTTCGATTGACAGGTTACGTTCGTCCGGGGTCGCCGCCAGGCTCGCCGCGACGCCGCGTTTGTCATAACGCACGCTGGCAATGTTGTGTTTGGCCAGCACCCAGGCCAGCCGTTTGAGACTGTCGTTGCGTCCGCCGTCGGTGTTGTTTCCGTCGCGATCCGTAGGACCGGAGCCGGAAATCAGCAGGACAACCGGTACCGGGTTGTCGGACTTGGGCAGCAACAGCGAGCCGAAAAGCTCACCTGCGCCGGTATCCAATGTGATCGGTCGTTGCAGGACTGTCGCCTGGGCGAAGCCGGAAATCAGGGTAAGGCTCAAGGCTATAACTCGCAGCATCATCACGCCATCATGATCAAGGTGCCGGTTGGACTCGCAGGCACCCATAAGGTTCGAGGATGAACTACTTGGGTTGCCTGCGTATACTGGCGCGCATTACGTATTCAGGTTCATTTCACGGAGCGTCCTGCATGTCCGGCAATACCTACGGCAAGCTATTCACTGTCACCACCGCGGGCGAAAGCCATGGTCCGGCGTTGGTCGCCATTGTCGATGGCTGTCCGCCGGGCCTGGAGATCTCCCTTGAGGATCTGCAGCGCGACCTGGATCGCCGCAAGCCCGGCACCAGCCGCCACACCACCCAGCGCCAGGAAGCCGACGAAGTCGAAATCCTCTCGGGTGTGTTCGAAGGTCGTACCACCGGTTGCGCCATTGGCCTGCTGATCCGCAACACCGACCAGAAGTCCAAGGACTACTCGGCGATCAAGGATCTGTTCCGCCCGGCCCACGCCGACTACACCTACCATCACAAATACGGCGAGCGCGATTATCGCGGCGGCGGCCGCAGTTCGGCCCGTGAAACCGCGATGCGCGTGGCGGCCGGTGCGATTGCGAAGAAGTACCTGGCCAGCCAGGGCATCGTCATTCGCGGCTACATGAGCCAGCTCGGACCGATCGAAATCCCGTTCAAGACCTGGGATTCGGTGGAAGAGAACGCGTTCTTCAGCCCGGACCCGGACAAAGTGCCTGAGCTGGAGGCCTATATGGACCAGCTGCGTCGCGACCAGGATTCGGTCGGCGCGAAAATCACCGTGGTGGCCGAAGGTGTGATGCCGGGCCTCGGCGAGCCGATTTTCGACCGCCTCGACGCGGAGCTGGCCCATGCGCTGATGAGCATCAACGCGGTCAAGGGCGTTGAGATCGGCGCCGGTTTCGCCAGCGTCGCCCAGCGCGGCACCGAACATCGTGACGAAATGACCCCGGAAGGTTTCCTCAGCAACAATGCTGGCGGCATTCTCGGCGGTATTTCCTCCGGTCAGCCAATCGTCGCTCACCTGGCGTTGAAGCCAACCTCGAGCATCACCACGCCGGGCCGCTCCATCGACATCCATGGCAACCCGGTCGAGGTCATCACCAAGGGTCGCCATGACCCGTGTGTCGGCATCCGTGCCACGCCGATTGCCGAAGCGATGATGGCCATCGTGCTGATGGACCACCTGCTGCGTCACCGTGGGCAGAACGCCGATGTGCGGGTGAGCACGCCGGTGCTGGGTCAGCTTTAATGGCTGACCTCAAAGCCGCTGCTGTCTGATGACGACAGCGGCGCTGCCGTACTGGCGGCTCTCCAGTTTCTATCTGTTCTATTTCGCCTTGCTCGGTTCGACGGCGCCGTTTCTGGCGCTGTACTTCGATCACCTGGGTTTCAGCGCCGCGCGCATCGGCGAACTGGTGGCGATCCCGATGCTGATGCGCTGCGTGGCGCCGAACATCTGGGGCTGGCTGGGCGACTACACCGGGCGGCGGCTGGCCATCGTGCGTTTCGGCGCGGTGTGCACGCTGCTGACGTTCTCGCTGATTTTCGTCAGCAAGTCCTACGCCTGGCTGGCGATGGTCATGGCTTTGCACGCCTTTTTCTGGCACGCGGTGTTGCCGCAGTTCGAAGTCATTACCCTGGCGCATTTGCAGGGCCAGACCTCGCGCTACAGCCAGATTCGCTTGTGGGGCTCGATCGGTTTCATCATCACCGTGGTGGCGCTGGGCCGGTTGTTCGAATGGCTGAGCCTGGACATCTACCCGGCGGCGCTGGCGCTGATCATGGCTGGCATCGTGCTCAGCAGCCTGTGGGTACCGAACGCGCAACCGGCGCCGGGCAATCGGGTGGCGGGGGAGGGCTTTCTCAGACAATTGCGCAACCCCGGCGTGTTGGCGTTTTACGGCTGTGTGGCGCTGATGCAGATGAGCCACGGGCCGTATTACACATTTTTGACCCTGCACCTTGAGCGATTGGGTTACAGCCGTGGCGTGATCGGCATGCTCTGGGCGGTCGGCGTGGTCGCCGAAGTCCTGATGTTTTTGGCCATGAGCAAGATCCTCGCGCGGTTCTCCCTGCGCCGGGTGCTGATGGCGAGTTTTCTGCTGGCGGCGCTGCGCTGGTTGCTGCTCGGGTCGTTGGCTGAATTTTTGTGGGTGTTGCTGTTTGCCCAGGTATTGCACGCGGCGACTTTCGGCAGCTTTCACGCCGCTGCCATTTCATTCGTGCAACGTAGCTTCGGTGCGCGCCAGCAAGGGCAAGGCCAGGCGTTGTACGCCGCATTGGCCGGCACCGGCGGCGCATTGGGCGCTTTGTATTCCGGCTATAGCTGGAACACGCTCGGCGCCGCATTGACCTTTAGTATTGCCAGCCTCGCCGCTGTCGCGGCTGCCGTTATCATTGCCACATGTATGCAAGAGGACAGGCCATGAGCCTTACCCGTGAACACCTCGCCCAGGAAATCATCGACGCCGGGCGTTTTCTGTATGGCCGCGGCTGGTCGCCGGCCACCAGTAGCAATTATTCGACCCGACTGTCACCGACCGAAGCCTTGCTGACTGTATCCGGCAAGCACAAAGGCCAGTTGGGCCAGGACGATGTGCTGGCCACCGACCTCTCGGGCAACAGCCTGGAGCCGGGCAAGAAACCGTCCGCCGAAACCCTGCTGCACACCCAGCTCTATAGCTGGCGGGCGGAAATCGGTGCCGTGCTGCACACCCATTCGGTGAACGCCACGGTGCTGTCGCGCCTGACGCCGCAAGACTTCATCGAGTTCGAAGACTATGAACTGCAAAAGGCCTTCAGCGGTGTGACGACCCACGAATCCCGGGTGCGGGTGCCGATTTTCGACAACGACCAGGACATTGCACGCCTGGCCGCCAAGGTGCAGCCTTGGCTCGACGCCCATCCCGATTGCGTCGGTTACCTGATTCGCGGTCATGGCCTCTACACCTGGGGCGCACGCATGAGCGATGCCCTGCGGCAGATCGAGGCCTTTGAATTTTTGTTCGAGTGCGAGTTGAAAATGCGCTCGCTCTTTAAAGCTTGAACCGTTAAGGAGTTGCCCTGATGAGCAGCCTGTCCGTCTATCACGTCTCCAGCCCTGAAATCCCCAACAAGGTGCTGACCCATTTCGAAGACATCGCCTCGACCCTGGCCGAGCAGGGCGTGCGTTTCGACCGTTGGCAGGCCGCTGCGAAACTCCAGCCGGGCGCCAGCCAGGAAGAAGTGATCGCCGCCTATCAGACGCAAATCGACCAGTTGATGAGCGAACGCGGCTACATCACCGTCGATGTGATCAGCCTCAACAGCGATCACCCGCAAAAAGTCGAACTGCGCGCCAAGTTCCTCAACGAACACCGCCATGGCGAGGACGAAGTGCGCTTTTTCGTCGCCGGGCGTGGCTTGTTTACCCTGCACATCGACGATTATGTCTACGCCGTGCTCTGCGAGAAAAACGACCTGATTTCGGTGCCGGCCGGTACCAAGCACTGGTTCGACATGGGTGAGCATCCGCATTTCATCGCGATTCGCCTGTTCAACAACCCGGAAGGCTGGGTCGCCAATTTCACCGGCGAAGACATCGCCAACCAATTCCCGCGTCTGGAGGACTGAGTCGATGCCGATCAAAGCGATCCTCACCGACATCGAAGGCACCACCAGCGCGGTGAGTTTTGTGTTCGACGTGCTGTTTCCCTACGCCGCCAAACACCTGCCGGACTTTGTCCGCCAGAACGCCGCGCGTGCCGATGTGGCCGCGCAACTCACTGCCGTGCGCAGCGACAGCCAGGAGCCGAACGCTGACGTCGAGCGCGTCATCGAGATCCTGCTGGGCTGGATCGCCGAGGACCGCAAGGCCACGCCATTGAAGGCGTTGCAGGGAATGGTCTGGGAGCAGGGATACCAGGCCGGGCAATTGAAGGGCCACGTGTACCCGGACGCCGTTGAAGCGCTCAAGCGCTGGCATCAGGACGGCTATCAACTGTTTGTGTACTCGTCCGGTTCGATCCAGGCTCAACGCCTGATCTTCGGCTGCTCGGAGGCGGGGGATTTGACGCCGCTGTTCAGTGGCTACTTCGACACCACGTCAGGACCCAAGCGCGAGGCGCAGTCCTACGCCAACATCACGCAGGCGATCAACGTCGAGGCGGGGCAGATTCTGTTTCTGTCAGATATCGTTCAAGAGCTGGACGCTGCACGTGAAGCCGGGATGGCCACGTGCGGCCTGGCCCGTGAGGGCGGGGAACTAACAGGACATGTCACCGTGGACAGCTTTGCGCGGATAGATCCTGCTGTCTTCTAAACACTACAAAACCTGTAGGAGCAAGCTTGCTCGCGATTGCGATCTGTCATTCAACATCAATGTTGATTGACACCCCGCTATCGCGAGCAAGCTCGCTCCTACAGTTTTTTACAGCGAGTGATAAGTCGGCAGCGCAAACCGTTGCTGACTTTGCAGCATGCAAATCTGCGGCAGCTCACTGGCCTGTTCCGCGAGATCACGGCGTATGGCGCTGATGACCCACGACAGTTGGTCACCATTGTGCAATTGCTGATAGGAAATCGAGCGTTTGAACACTTTGCCCTCAGCACTCAGGGTCAGCAGGATTCCGCCGTCAGGCCGATTCTGGGTGGTGACTTCGAAGTTGGAGAACAATGACGAAAATTTTTCCTGGATCAGGTTCATGTCTTTCGGCTCCGTTGGCTTTTAATGGCAAGCATGCGGAGAGGGTTGCAGTGATTGTGCCAGCATTTGTTTTTTAGAAAATCCTATAAAAAACGATGACTTGGTTTTTGTGGTGATTTTTGCTTTCGTGCATTCTGCATGAATGGCCATCGTGCATCCTGCATTTTGCGAGGTCGCTCGGCGACTCGATGGAACCATTGCGCAAGCCCGGGTTCGCGATGAGAGGCGGATTGCGGAACAACTTGCGGACCAAGGTCGCGGACCAAGGTCGCAGATACAAAACATTTCAAAAACCGCGTGTACAGCTCAAGAACCGTTGACGTATTTTCGGGTTCAATCACCGTTGCCCGACAATAAAAAGATCGAACGGGAGCTAGCATGAGCCGTACATCGAAGGACACGATTACCTGGAGCATGATGCTCCGCAAGCTGCCTTCCATTGCCAAAGCCATCCCACGGGTGGTGAAAGGCATGAAGGTCGCAAACGTCACGGACCCGACCCAGTCGTGCGGTCTGGGCTGGAGTTTCGAGCAGGCCACGTTGCGCAACCCCGATGGCCCGGCCCTGCTGCAGGGCCCGGTGACGCTGAGCTACACCGACGTCAACCAGTGGGCCAATCGCATCGCCCATCACCTGATCAGCCAAGGCATCGGCAAGGGCGATGTGGTGGCGGTGTTCATCGAAAACCGTCCGGAACTGCTGGTGACCATTCTGGCCGTGGCCAAGGTCGGGGCGGTCAGTGCGCTGGTCAACACCTCGCAGACCCGCGACACCCTGGTGCACAGTCTGAACCTGGTGGCGCCGAAGGCGATGGTGATCGGCGAGGAATTGGTCCCAGCCTATTCGGCGGTCCGTGAGCGGGTGGCGATCGAAGCCAGACGCACCTGGTTTGTCGCCGACAAGGATACCTCTCGCCAACCGGGTATTGCCCCCGAAGGCTTCATCAATCTAATGACCGCCAGCCTCGACGCGTCCAGCGACAATCCGCTCAGCAGCCGGCAGATTTTCTTCGACGACCCTTGTTTCTATATCTACACCTCGGGCACCACGGGCTTGCCCAAGGCCGGCGTGTTCAAGCATGGCCGCTGGATGCGCAGCTCCGCGAGCTTCGGGATGATCGCCCTGGATATGCAGCCGGACGACATCGTCTACTGCACCTTGCCGCTGTATCACGCCACTGGGCTGTGTGTGTGCTGGGGTTCGGCCATCAGCGGCGCTTCCGGTTTTGCCATCCGCCGAAAATTCAGCGCCAGTCAGTTCTGGAATGACGTGCGTCAGTACCGGGCCACCACCATCGGCTACGTCGGTGAATTGTGCCGGTATCTGGTGGACCAGCCACCCAGCGCCGAGGACAACCGGCACGGCGTAAAGAAAATGATCGGCAACGGCCTGCGTCCCGGGGCCTGGAACGCGTTCAAGACCCGGTTTGCGGTCAATCACATTTGCGAGCTCTACGCGGCCAGCGATGGCAACATCGGCTTCACCAACATTCTGAATTTCGATAACACCATCGGTTTTTCCCTGATGTCCTGGGAACTGGTGGCGTATGACCACGACAGCGGGGCGCCAATCCGTGATGCCAAGGGCCTGATGCGCAAAGTCGCCAAGGGCGAGCAGGGTTTGTTGCTGGCGAAAATCGACGACAAGGCCCCGCTGGATGGTTACACCGATCCGCAGAAGACCGCCAAGGTGGTGCTTGATGATGTGTTCGAGAAGGGTGACCGTTACTTCAATACCGGTGACTTGCTGCGTAACATCGGTTTCGGTCACGCGCAGTTTGTCGATCGCCTGGGCGATACCTATCGCTGGAAGGGCGAAAACGTCTCGACCACCGAGGTCGAGAACATCCTCCTGCAACATCCGCATATTTCCGAGGCCGTGGCTTACGGCGTGGAAATCCACAACACCAATGGCCGGGCCGGCATGGCGGCGATCACGCCCGCCGAATCCCTGGCGACCCTGGATTTCAGTGAACTGCTGGCCTTCGCCCAACAGCAAATGCCGTCTTATGCCGTGCCGCTGTTCCTGCGGGTGAAAGTGAAAATGGAAACCACCGGAACCTTCAAGTACCAGAAGACCCGTCTCAAGGACGAAGCTTTCGACCCGGGCAAGACTGGTGATGATCCGATCTACGCCTGGCTGCCCGGGACGCAGACTTACGTGCAGGTGACCGAGCAGTTGCTGTCTGACATTCACAGCGGCAAGTACCGCTATTGAATCTGGCTATGGCGACCCATGAGAAAAAACAAGTGACAGTGTCGGACGCGCTCGGGAAACTGTCGGCTTTTACGAATGACAGAAAACGGAGTGCCCGATGTCAGACAAAAGCCGCCAGATGACCCCCGAAGAAGCTGCCGAATTTGCCGAACAGGTATTCAACAAGGCACGGGAAGGTGATGCGGCAATGATGGCCGCGCTGCTGAGCAAGGGGTTGCCGCCGAACCTGCGCAATCACAAGGGTGACACCCTGCTGATGCTGGCCGCCTACCACGGCCACGTGGACACGGTGAAAGTCCTGCTGGAGCACAAGGCCGACCCGGAGATCCGCAACGACAACGGCCAGAGCCCGATTGCCGGTGCTGCCTTCAAGGGCGATCTCGCGGTGATCAAGGCCTTGGTCGAAGGTGGTGCGCAGGTTGAAGGTTCGTCTTTCGATGGCCGCACGGCGCTGATGATGGCAGCGATGTTCAACCGCGTTGAAGTGGTCGACTACCTGATCAGCAAAGGCGCCGACCCGAAAGCCAAGGATGCCAATGGCATCACGGCACTGGACGCGGCCAGAACCATGGGTGCTTCCGATGCTGTTGCTCAGTTGGAAAAATTGCTGGGTTGATTGGTTTCAAAAGATCGCAGCCTGCGGCAGCTCCTACATTGGGAGGGTGTCCCTCTGTAGGAGCTGCCGCAGGCTGCGATCTTTTTGGTCATTTGAACCTATCCTTGCGGTATCCTTCGCGCCCTCAAAATTCCCTTCGCTACAGGATCCGCCCATGAAAACCGCACTCGTCGAACTCATCAGCAAAATCAGCTCCGGGTGCATGGGCGAAGACGAAATCCTCAAGGTCGCCGACGAAGCGGCTCAGGCCTACGCCGATCCAGCGGCGTTTCTGACGGCCAATCCGGACATCAACTACGACGAGACTTTCCCGATCCCGCTGGGTGAATGGGTCGTCGTCGGCAGCCTGCCGGAGACCGTGCTGTTCCAGGCGGACACCTACATGGACCTGTTCGCCCAGATCGTTGCCTCGTTCGGCCCTGGCATCGATTTCAACATCAAACCCAAGCAATTGGCCAAGACCGAAGCCTTGACCGCGCTCAATCGCATCCAGGTGCAGATGAGCAGCCTGAACAAGGAAAACGGCGGTTACACGCTGATGAACTTCAGCCAGCTGCTGGACGACGAGTTGCAAGTGGTGCTGGTCTTCGGCAACGACGTGCCGCGAGTGCTGGAATTGTGCGCCGAAGTCGGCATCGCCGCCGCGCCGTCGCTGGAAGCCCTGAAAGTGGCCATCCACGTCTGATCGCAAAACAAAGTCAAATTAAGGATGCCTGCGCGACGACGGACTATCCTAAGCGGGCTTATCACTCTTTCGGAGCATCACCATGGGTTCAACGTTCAACAATCTGGTTGCCTTGATCATTTTCGTCCTGGACATCTGGGCCATCATCAATGTGGTCAAAAGCAGCACCGGGACCGGCATGAAAGTCGTCTGGGTGTTGTTGATCGCGCTGTTGCCGGTGCTGGGGTTGATCATCTGGGCCATTGCCGGACCGCGGGGCAATGTCAAAATCTGAACAAGCGACACTGAACCGGTAGGAACGTGGCTTGCCCGCGATGCACACGACGCGGTCTGCCCGATAGAGCGAGGCGATCCTATCGCGGGCAAGCCTCGCTCCCACAGGATTGTGGCGAGCCGATCAACAGAGGTTCGACCTGTCATGTTCCGCAACGTAGAATGCGCGCCTTTCCCGGTCAATCGAGCCGATCGATTGGCCATCATGGGCGGGTAACCGTCCGTTGCCACCCGCATTCATCGGAGCACTTCCCATGAGCAACATCCCCGCCAGCGACTACCTGGAAACCCTCTACGAAGGCTACGGCCAGCGTTTTCGCATGGAAAAACTGCTGCACGAAGTGCGCACCGAACACCAGCACCTGGTGATCTTCGAAAACCCGCGCATGGGCCGCGTGATGGCACTGGACGGCGTGATCCAGACCACCGAAGCCGACGAATTCATCTACCACGAAATGCTCACCCACGTGCCGATCCTGGCCCATGGCGCAGCCAAACGCGTGCTGATCATCGGCGGCGGTGACGGCGGCATGTTGCGCGAAGTGGCCAAGCACCGCAGCGTCGAACACATCACCATGGTCGAGATCGACGGTACCGTGGTCGACATGTGCAAGGAATTCCTGCCGAACCATTCCAAGGGTGCGTTCGATGATCCACGCCTGAACCTGGTGATCGACGACGGCATGCGTTTCGTCGCCACCACCACCGAAAAATTCGACGTGATCATTTCCGACTCCACCGACCCGATCGGCCCGGGTGAAGTGTTGTTCTCGGAAAATTTCTACCAGGCCTGCCACCGCTGCCTGAATGAGGGCGGCATCCTGGTGACGCAGAACGGCACACCGTTCATGCAGATCGAAGAAGTGAAGACTACCGCCGGTCGCCTGCGCAGCCTGTTCCCCGACTGGCACTTCTACCAGGCCGCCATACCGACCTACATCGGCGGCGCGATGACCTTCGCCTGGGGCGCAACCGACACGGCTTATCGCAAACTGTCGCGCGACACCCTGCAACAACGCTTCGCCGGCAGCGGCATCGTCACCCGCTACTACAACCCGGAAATCCACATCGGCGCCTTCGCCCTGCCGCAGTACGTGCTGCAAGCGGTGAACAAGCCAAGCAACGACTGATGGATTGAAACGTAGACCTGTAGGAGCGAGCCTGCTCGCGATGGACGTGAACGATGACGCGGGATGTCTGATTTAACGCGGCGTTCTCAAGTTTTTCGCGAGCAGGCTCGCTCCTACAGAGATCTGCGATGGGTGCAGATCCGGCGGAACATTAGACAGCTGACAAGGTCGAGATAGGTGTAAGCCCGTCCATGGGTTTTATCGAGGAGGCACCAATGCAAAAGTGGAAAGTCACCTTCGTAGATGATCACGGCGAACAAGTTGACGAAGTATTCGAGAGCGCGGAATGCCCGAACAACGAGCAGGCCGCCAAACTCATCAAGGAACGCTTCCTTCCTGTCGCCGCCGAACTGGATCTGAACGATCTGGAAGGGCGTACCGCCGATGCAGGCGTCAAAAGCCTCAAAAGCCAGAACAGCATTCAAATCCTCGGCATTACGCCAATCTGAACATCTCCTGTCGCATTCTCATCCAGACCTTGGCAGCAGCTCTATCTTGAAGCTACTCTGCAATCGAGATCAGCGAACGGATCGCTAAGGTCTGGTCTTGTCAGCTCCATGCTTGTTTCCCGTCGGCACATCGGTTGCCGTCGCTCGCGCTGTTCGGTTGCGGGCGCTGGGAGTACGGAAAGTCTATCCATCGTTTGAGGAGGACGTTTCATGAGCACAGCCTATCAAGAAGACATCAGCAGCAGCGTGTTGCGCCGCATGAAAGAAGGCGGTTTTGATTTTTCACGGTTTCATCCCATCGAGTTCTACGCCATTTTCCCGGACGAGGAGCGGGCGCGCAGGGCGGCAGGTCATTTTCATCGTGGTGAATCCCTGAATGCGCAGATCAGCGTGCGTGACGACGGTGCCTGGGCGTTGGAGTTGAGTAAAGTCATGTATGCCACTTACGACGACATCGGCGATTTCGAACAGGGTTTCGAAGCGGTGGTCGAGCCATTAGGGGGCATTATTGAAGGCTGGGGTGTGAAACAGGAGGTACGAGGGCGACTCGCATAAAATTATGAACAGTGACAACCAGCAAATGACGGCTGACCTTCGGGTTGGCCGTTTTCGTTTTTGCCGTCGATCATGAGGCCACGACTCTCCGGCTTTTCGTAGGAGCTGGCTTGCCAGCGAAGGCGTCTTTGAAGTGCAGCACATGACTCATAGGCCCCCATCGCCAGCAAGCCGGCTCCTACCGACTATGCTGGTCGTAGGCGTTCATCACGCCTTGTAATGGAGCGGGGGCGATCGGGTTGGGGTAATTACCGCACAGGATTGGTGCGGTGCATGCGTTGTGATTATCCAACCGATTGATATCAAAGCGTTTCTGCCGATGGCACGGGCCTTGCGAAGGCCTGCATGTCCGGGTGACAAGGAGTACGGCATGATCCGCACCTATTTTGATGAGATGTACGATGCCGGCGGCCAGGTCCGCCCGCATTATCGGGAGTTTGCCCGTTGGCTTGCCGAGACGCCTGACGAGCTTCTGGCACAACGGCGACGCGAGGCCGATCTGTTATTTCATCGCGCCGGGATTACATTCACGCTCTATGGGGACGAGCAGGGGACAGAGCGCCTGATTCCCTTCGACACCATCCCCCGCAGCATTCCCGCCAGCGAATGGCGGGTGGTCGAACGTGGCTGCATTCAACGGGTCAAGGCGTTGAACATGTTCCTCGCCGACCTCTACCACGAGCAACGCATCATCAAGGCCGGCATCATTCCGGCCGAGCAAGTGCTGGCCAACGAGCAGTATCAATTGGCGATGCAGGGGCTGGATCTGCACCGCGATATTTACTCGCACATTTCCGGCGTCGATCTGGTCCGTGACGGCGACGGCACGTATTACGTGCTCGAAGACAATCTGCGCACGCCCAGCGGCGTCAGCTACATGCTCGAAGACCGCAAGATGATGATGCGTCTGTTCCCCGAGCTGTTCGCGGCGCAACGCATTGCCCCTATCGATCACTACCCGAATCTGTTGCTCGACACCCTGAAAAGCTCCAGCCCTATCGACAATCCGAACGTGGTGGTGCTGACGCCGGGGCGCTTCAACAGCGCGTTCTTCGAGCACGCGTTTCTGGCGCGGGAAATGGGCGTGGAACTGGTGGAAGGCGCGGACTTGTTCGTGCGCGATGACAAGGTCTACATGCGCACCACCGACGGGCCGAAAGCTGTCGACGTGATCTACCGGCGCCTCGACGATGCATTTCTCGACCCACTGGCGTTCAACCCGGAATCGATGCTCGGCGTGCCGGGACTGCTGTCGTCCTACCGCTCCGGCAATGTCGTATTGGCCAATGCCATCGGCACCGGCGTGGCGGACGACAAATCGGTGTATCCGTTCGTCACCGACATGATCCGCTTCTATCTGGATGAAGAACCGATCCTGAAGAACGTGCCCACGTGGCAGTGTCGTAATCCCTCTGAGCTTTCCCACGTGCTGGCCAATCTGCCAGAACTGGTGGTCAAGGAAACCCAGGGCTCCGGCGGTTACGGAATGTTGGTGGGGCCTGCGGCGACGGCGGCGGAAATCGAAGCGTTCCGTGCGCGCATCATCGCCAAACCCCATGCCTATATCGCGCAACCGACGTTGTCGTTGTCGACCTGTCCGACGTTTGTCGAAAACGGCATCGCACCGCGCCATATCGACCTGCGTCCGTTTGTCTTGTCTGGCCGTGAAACCCGGGTCGTGCCCGGCGGTTTGACCCGTGTCGCGCTGCGTGAAGGCTCCCTGGTGGTGAATTCATCCCAGGGTGGCGGAACCAAGGACACCTGGGTGGTCGAGGAATGAAGGAAGCCTGACATGTTAAGTAGAACTGCCTCGGATTTGTATTGGATGTCGCGTTACCTGGAGCGGGCGGAAAACCTCGCACGGATGCTCGATATCAGTTATTCGCTGTCGCTGATGCCACAGGATGGCCGTGGCAACGGTCTGCACGAACTGGCGATGCCGCTGCTGATTACCGGCACCCTGGAGGATTACCTCGAACGCCACGGCGAACTGCATGCCGAACGGCTGCTGCATTTTTTCGCCCTGGATGCGGCCAACCCGGCGAGCATCTACAGTTGTCTCGGCGCGGCGCGGGCCAGTGCCCATGCGGTGCGTGGGCGAATTACTGCCGACATGTGGGAAAACATCAACGCGACCTGGCTGGAGATTCGCGGCATCGCCCAACAGGGGCTGAGCCGCTACGGCATGAGCCGTTTCTGCGAGTGGATCAAGGAACGTTCCCACCTGTTCCGAGGTGCGTCCTACGGCACCATCATGCGTAACGACGCGTTCCGTTTCATTCGCCTGGGGACGTTTATCGAAAGGGCCGACAACACGCTGCGACTGCTCGATGCCCGCTACGAAATGGCCGGTGATCAAGCGGAAGCGGTCAGCGATGGCACGGCTCACGCGTATTACCAGTGGAGCGCTCTGCTGCGGGCCTTGTCGTCATTCGAGGCATACACCGAAATTTACCGTGACGCGCCAGGCGCTCGGCATGTCGCCGAATTGCTGTTGCTGCGGGCCGACGTGCCGCGCTCCCTGCGCGCCTGCACTGAAGAAATCGACCAGATCCTCGCCCAGTTGCCAGGGGCCAATGGCCGTCCCGCACAACGGCTGGCCGCGGAAATGGACGCACGGCTGCGCTACACCGGCATCAACGAAATTCTTGACGAAGGCCTGCACGCCTGGCTGACCGAGTTCATCCCGCTGGTGCGCCAGTTGGGCAACGCCATTCACAGTTCTTACCTGGAGGCTGCATGAGACTTTCCATTAGCCACGAAACCACCTATCACTACGAGGATCAGGTGCGGGCGAGCATCCAGTACCTGCGACTGACACCCCACGACAGCGAGCGCCAGCATGTGCTCAGCTGGCAGCTCGATTTGCCGCGCCCGGTGCGTGCGCAACTCGATCCGTTCGGCAACATCCTGCACGTGCTGACCATGGATGAACCCCATGAGGCGATCATCATCGGGGCCCGGGGCCAGGTTGATATCGATGAATTGAGCGAGGCCGAGCATGAGAGCCAGTCCGCGCTGCCGTTCCTGCGATTCACCCGATTGACCGAAGCCGATGCTGCCCTGCGCGCATTCGCCGAGAAGGAGTGCAAGCAACGTCGCGATCGCACGGCACTGATCGATTTGATGCATGGGCTCAATCAGCACATGACCTATACGCCGGGCTCCACCGAGGTCGACACCAGCGCGGCCCAGGCCTTCGCCGGGCGCTCGGGCGTGTGTCAGGACCACACCCATGCGTTCCTGGCCTGCACCCGCAGCCTGGGCATTCCGGCGCGTTATGTGTCGGGGTATTTGTACAGCGAGAACTGCGAGCATCTGGCCAGTCACGCCTGGGCTGAAGCCTGGCTGGATGACGCGTGGTACAGCTTCGACGTGACCAACGAACTGGCCCGGCCGGAACGTCACCTGAAACTCGCTGTGGGCCTGGATTACCTCGATGCCTGCCCGGTCCGCGGCATGCGCCGTGGCGGTGGCTGCGAACAGATGCACGCCAAGGTACTGGTGTCACCGACGCCCGCGCCGGTGATTTCCGTGCAACAGCAATAACCTGACAGGTCACCCTCGTAGGCGCTGCCGCTGACTGCGATCTTTTGATACTAAAGATCAAAAGATCGCAGCCTGCGGGGGAGGTTGGTCAGGGTTGGATTTTGCGCCCCGCCATGTGTTTCAAATACCCCACCAACATCCCCAGGTCCTCATCCGGCAACACCTGCGTCGAGAACCCGGGCATCTTCGCCTGCGGCCACTGACGCAGACTCTGCGGATCACGGATGTAGCGCTTGAGGAAGTCCGCGCCGAAATACTCGGTCGGGTTGTACGGAATGTTCAGGTCCGGCCCGAACTGCGCATCCCCGGCACCGTTCAATCGATGACAGGCCAGGCAGTTTTTCTGAAACAGCGCAAAGCCCTTGTTCACCGGATCGTCCGCCTTCAACGCCGGATCGGGCAGCAGGGCAGGGAAGCGCTCCGCCACCGGGGCCATGCGCTTGATGCTGGCGACTTCGAACGGCCATTGCTCCGGGCTGATGTTGCCGGCCTGCGGATCGGTCCACACCAGGTAAAACGGCCCGGCGCTGTGTTTGCCTTCGGCCATGGGTGGCCACGGTTGTTTCGGGTCTTCAATCGCCAGCCAGGCCCGGGCACCCTGGGTATTGAGCAGCGGCGCGGCGGCCATCTCGGCGGCAAAGCCATCCAGCGCCACCGCTTGCAGATGATCGTCAGGCTTGATGCCAGTCAGCAACGCCGCCACCGGCACGGCGCGATAGCTCATGTTCCGTTTATAGGAAACGTCGTTGCTGATGTTGATGGTTTGAACTTGAGGATGCTTGAGCAGCGCCTCGGTTTGCCAGGTGCGACTGTTCGCGCCCAGCTCCAGATTCAGCTGTGCGGCCAGCAGGGGCGTGCCGAACAGCAAGGCCCCCAACGCAATAAGCTTTTTCAATGGATCGCCATCCCTGTCATGGAAGTGCCGCAAAGATTGGCACAGCCATGCTGGCCCGGGTAGCGAGCCAGTTACATTTTTATCTTGGCGATATAAAAAACCGTGGCGCCGAATGTTACGAACGACTAGCCGATCACCTTGGTCAGGTTCGGCAGAATCAACAACAACGTAGTGGCGAAAAGAATGAGCCCGGCTTGACGTACTTTTGATTGTTTGAACATGGCTTGACCGCCTTTATTGTTATTTCCTGATGCCTGCCTGCATTGCTCCGTATTGGCAGGACGATGCACTTCCTGTAACGACGAGCGCCTCGGCAAAACCCGACGACAACTTCGTACAAGTTCACCTTAGAGTCCGCGGCGCGCTTGGTTTAGATCCATTTCATATGGTGTTCGCAGAATTTGCTCTAAAAAAGGTATGAGGCCTATTGCCAGCTCCTTTGCCGCCCGTTGGCTAGACAGCTTGGCGTCCTGAAACGGTTAATCCGATAGCCGACTACCGTTCGTCTGAGCGTGAGCGTCAACGTCTGTGAGCGCTGCGGTCATTGAATCAAACCCGGCTCGGGCCAAGAGTGAGCATTCTGAATTTACTCACCTGCACTGCGGTTCGAGGACGTCATGACCCAAGCTTTGATATTCGACGCGTTACGCACGCCCCGTGGCAAAGGCAAGGCTGACGGCGCCTTGCACAGCGTCAAACCGGTGAACCTGGTCGCCGGTTTGCTCACTGCCCTGCAACAGCGGACCGCCCTCGATACCAGCCAGGTCGATGACGTGGTGCTCGGCTGCGTGACGCCGATCGGCGATCAGGGTTCCGACATTGCCAAGACCGCGGCCCTGGTGGCTGATTGGGACGTCAGCGTGGCGGGGGTGCAGATCAACCGGTTCTGCGCGTCGGGCCTGGAAGCGGTGAATCTGGGGGCGATGAAAGTGCGTTCCGGCTTCGAAGACCTGGTGGTGGTCGGTGGCGTCGAATCCATGTCGCGGGTGCCGATGGGCAGCGATGGCGGGGCGTGGGCGCTGGACCCGGCCACCAACCTGCACAGCCATTTCACCCCACAAGGGGTGGGCGCCGACCTGATTGCCACGCTTGAAGGCTTCAGTCGCCATGACGTCGATGCCTACGCGCTGCATTCCCAGCAAAAGGCCGCGCGGGCACGGGCTGATGGCTCGTTCAAAAAATCACTGGTGCCGGTGCAGGACCAGAACGGCATCATCCTGCTCGATCATGATGAATTCATCCGCGACGACTCGACGCTCGAAGGCCTGGGCAAACTCAAGCCGAGCTTTGAAATAATGGGGCAAATGGGCTTCGATGCCACCGCGCTGCGGGTCTACAGCCATGTCGAGCGGATCAACCACGTCCACACCCCCGGCAACAGCTCCGGGATCGTCGACGGCGCGGCACTGATGCTGATCGGCTCCGAGGCCAAGGGCCGGGCGCTGGGCTTGCAGCCACGGGCGCGAATCGTCGCCACGGCGGTCACCAGCACCGATCCGACCATCATGCTCACCGGTCCTGCACCGGCCACGCGCAAGGCACTGGCCAAGGCCAGGCTGCGGGTCGAAGACATCGACCTGTTCGAAGTCAACGAGGCCTTCGCCTCGGTGGTGCTGAAGTTCATCAAGGACATGGCGGTCGACCCGGACAAGGTCAACGTCAACGGTGGTTCCATCGCCATGGGCCACCCGCTGGGCGCCACCGGTTGCGCCATCCTCGGTACGTTGCTCGATGAGCTGGAAACCCGGCGCCTGCGCTATGGCCTCGCGACGTTGTGTGTCGGCGGCGGCATGGGCATTGCCACCATCATCGAACGCCTCTGAGCCCCGAATCCAAGGAAACGCATACATGACCGAAGCCATTCGTTACGAAAAGGGCCAGGACGGGATCGTCACCCTGACCATCGACATGCCGGGCCAGAGCGCCAACACCATGAACGCGGTGTATCGCGAGGCCATGGCTGACTGTGTCGCCCGCCTTGTGGCCGACAAGGAAAACATCGCCGGCGTGATCATCACCTCGGCCAAGAAAACCTTTTTTGCCGGCGGCGACCTCAATGAACTGATCAAGATTGGCAAACCCGAAGCCAAAGCCTTCTACGGCAGGGTGTTGACCCTCAAAGGTCAGTTACGCACCCTGGAAACCCTCGGCAAACCAGTGGTCGCGGCCATCAACGGCGCGGCGCTCGGCGGAGGCTGGGAAATCTGCCTCGCCTGTCATCACCGGGTCGCAGTGGACAATTCGTCAGTGCAGCTCGGCCTGCCGGAAGTGACCCTTGGCCTGTTGCCGGGCGGCGGCGGGGTGGTGCGCATGGTGCGCATGTTGGGCCTCGAAAAAGCGCTGCCGTATTTGCTCGAAGGCAAGAAAGTACGGCCGCAGCAAGCGCTGCAGGCGGGATTGATCGATGAACTCGCGGCAGATGGCGAAGAGTTGCTGGCCAAGGCACGGGCCTGGATTCTCGCCAATCCTGCGGTCGTGCAACGTTGGGATGTGAAGGGCTATCAGATTCCCGGCGGTACGCCGTCGAACCCGAAAGTGGCGCAAATGCTGGCTATCGCGCCGTCCATCTTGCGCAGCAAAACCCAGGGCACGCTGCCCGCACCGGAGAAAATTCTCTGCGCGGCGGTCGAGGGCGCCCAAGTGGATTTCGACACCGCACACTTGATCGAAACCCGTTACTTCACCGAGTTGACCACCGGCCAGGTGTCGAAAAACCTGATCGGCACCTTCTGGTTCCAGCTCAACGAAATCAACGCGGGCGGTTCGCGGCCTCAGGGGCATGCCCCTTATGTCACCCGTAAAGTCGGCGTGCTCGGCGCCGGAATGATGGGCGCCGGTATCGCGTTTGTCAGTGCCTCGGCCGGTATCGACGTGGTGCTCAAGGACATCAACCTGGCAGCGGCCGAGAAGGGCAAGGCGCACTCGGCGGCGTTGCTGGATAAAAAAGTCGCTCGCGGACAGATGACCACCGAACAACGAGACGCCGTGCTTGGCCGTATCCAGCCCAGCGAAAGCGATGCTGACCTGAGTGGCTGCGATCTGGTCATCGAAGCCGTGTTCGAGGATCGTGAGCTGAAGGCCAGGGTTTCATTGGCGGCGCAGAAAGTTGTCGGTGCGGACGCCGTGATCGCTTCGAATACCTCGACCCTGCCGATCAGCGGCCTTGCCACGGCCGTGCCGGACCCAAGCAAATTCATCGGCCTGCATTTCTTCAGTCCCGTGGAAAAAATGCCATTGGTGGAGATCATCAAAGGCGCCAACACCAGCGATGAAACCCTGGCCCGAGGCTTCGATTTCGTCCTGCAAATCAAGAAGACCCCGATTGTGGTCAACGACAGTCGCGGCTTCTTCACTTCACGGGTGTTTGGCACTTTCACCAACGAAGGCATCGCCATGCTCGGCGAAGGCGTCAGTGCGCCGATGATCGAGACTGAGGCCCGCAAGGCCGGCATGCCTGTCGGGCCTCTGGCGATCTCCGACGAAGTTTCCCTCAGCCTCATGAGCCATATCCGCGCGCAAACCGCCAAAGACCTGCAGGCAGAAGGGAAACCGCTGATAGAGCATCCGGCGTTCGCCGTGATTGACTTGCTGCTCAATGAATACAAGCGTCCGGGCAAGGCCGCTGGAGGCGGTTTTTACGAGTATCCGGCGAGCGGGCAAAAGCATCTGTGGCCGGAGCTGAAAACCCGCTTCGAAAAAGCCGATGGGCAGATTTCGCCAAAGGATGTACGTGATCGCCTGTTGTTCGTGCAGGCCATCGAAACCGTGCGCTGCGTGGAGGAGGGCGTGCTGACTTCGACGGCGGACGCCAACGTCGGCTCGATCTTCGGCATCGGTTTTGCCGCATGGACGGGCGGTGCATTGCAGTTTATCAACCAGTACGGCGTGCAGGACTTCGTTGCCCGAGCGCAGTATCTGGCCAGGCAATACGGCGAGCGCTTCGCGCCGCCTGCGCTGTTGCTCGAAAAAGCCGCAAAAGGAGAGCCGTTCTAAAGGGTGTGATGGTGCATTTCGGGGCTTGCCTTGGCACCGTGTTTCGAGGCAGGCTCTGGGGTGTGCATTATTCCCATCACGTGTCAGGTATTTTTTATGTCGTTACGCATCTGCATTCTGGAAACCGACAACCTGCGTCCGGAATTGGTCGACCAATATCAGGGCTACGGGCAGATGTTCAAACACCTGTTTTCGCAGCAACCCATTGCTGCTGAATTCACGACCTACAACGTGGTTCAGGGCGACTATCCCGATGATGAGCAGACCTTCGACGCCTATCTGGTGACGGGCAGCAAGGCCGACTCCTTCGGCACCGACCCGTGGATCGAAACCCTCAAGGCCTACCTGCTGACCCGCTACGAGCGTGGCGACAAACTGTTGGGCGTGTGCTTTGGCCATCAATTGCTGGCGCTGCTGTTGGGTGGCAAGAGCGAACGCGCGACCCAGGGCTGGGGCGTCGGCACGCACAACTACAAACTGGCTGCCAAGGCGCCGTGGATGAACCCGGTGCGTGAAGAGCTGACCTTGTTGATCAGCCACCAGGACCAAGTGACCTCACTGCCGGAAAACGCCACGGTGATCGCCTCCAGCGATTTTTGCCCGTTTGCCGCGTACCACATCAACGATCAGGTGCTGTGCTTCCAGGGCCATCCGGAGTTCATTCATGACTACTCCCGGGCATTGCTGGAAATTCGCCAGCAGGCGCTGGGCGAGCAGGTTTACTCGAAAGGCATCGCCAGCCTGGAGCAGGAACACCACGGCACAACGGTTGCCGAATGGATGATGCGGTTTGTGGCGCACAAGCCGGCAAACCAAGCTATTTAACAGGCGCAACCTCACCTGTGGTGAGGGAGCTTGCTCCCTCACCACAAAGTCTGTCAGAGCCACCCTGACTTCTTGAAGCTCGCCCACAAACTCACACACCCCACGGCAATAAATCCCAACACGGCGAAATATCCGTAGTGCCAGGTCAACTCCGGCATGTTCTGGAAGTTCATCCCGTAAATCCCCGCCACCGCTGTCGGGAACGCCAGAATCGCCGCCCATGCGGCAAACTTGCGTTGCACCACGCTCTGACGTGACGCCTCTAGCAAAACGCCGACCTCGATGGTCTGGCTGGCAATGTCCGCGAGCGTCGTAAGGTCTTCCATCTGCCGCGTGACATGAATCTGCACATCACGAAAATACGGGCGCATGTTCTTGTCGATGAACGGAAAGCTCAGCTTTTGCAATTCCTCGCCGATCTCCACCATCGGCGCTGCAAATCGGCGCAAGCGCAACACATCGCGGCGCAGGCTGTGGAGTTTTTGAATGTCGTGCTCGTTCAGGGAACTGCTCATGACATTGCGTTCCAGCTCGTCGATTTCCCCATGGATCGCTTCGCCCATCGGCTGGTAGTTTTCAATCACGAAATCGAGGATGGCATAGAGAACGAAATCTTCCCCGTGTTCGAGCAATATCGGACGCGCCTCACAACGCTGTCGGACAGACGCGTAGGACGCCGAATGACCGTTGCGCGCAGTAATGATGTATCCATTGCCGGCAAAGATATGCGTCTCGATGAACTTGAGTTTGCCGTCCTCCCGTATTGGTGAATACGTGACGATGAACAGCGCATCACCAAAGGTTTCGAGTTTTGGTCGACTGTGTTTTTCCAGAGCGTCTTCGATGGCCAGTTCATGCAGGTTGAACTGGCGTTGCAGATTGAACAGCTCCTCTGCATTCGGCTCTTCGAGGCCGATCCAGACGAAGTGCCCCGGCTTTGCAGCCCAGGCCGCGCCTTCGTCGAGGGTGATATCAGTGACTTTCTTACCCGCGCTGTAAACGGCAGCAGCAACAACTCTACCCATGGTTTTGATTCACTTATTGGTAGCTCTTATGGTTATTGTTTATTTCTAAAGGCGCTCAGCTTAGCCTTCTGCTCCTTGAGAGTCAGTGAATTCTGCCGAGTTCGCCAGCATAAGTTTGCAGGCAAAAGAAAACCCGCACTGGGCGGGTTTTGTTTTCAGGCGGCTTGCAGTTGCCGGTCCATCGATTCGATGCATTCGCGCATCTGTTCACGGCACTGGGCGATCAACGTCGGCATGTCGTCCAGGCTCAATCCAGCGGTAGGAATAGCCGGCAGCGAGCGAATCAGAATTTTCCCACTGTGCCAGCGGTTCAGTCGCATGTGCTTGACGTAACTGCTGACACACACCGGCACGATCGGCACTCCGGCAGCGATGGCCATCTGGAAGGCGCCTTTCTTGAACGGCAGCAACTCCTCACCCAGATTGCGCGTGCCTTCCGGGAACACCCAGATCGAGGTGTCTTCGTTTTGCAGGGTGTGGGTGGTGGTCAACATCGACTGGCGAGCTTTTTGCGCATTGCCACGGTCGATCAGTACGTTGCCGGCCAGCCAGAACAATTGGCCGAACAGTGGAACCCATTTCAGGCTCTTTTTGCCGATGCACACGGTACGGCGGGGCACCACGTTGCCGAACACAAACAAGTCATAGTTGGACTGATGGTTGGCGATGATCACGCAGCTCTCGGGCTTATCCAGCAACGGCCCGACTTCAGCTTTCACCCGCAGGCGCAAAATGCACATGGCCGGCCATGCATAGAGGCGCGCGCACAGGCGGCTATTGTCCGGATTGAACGGTCGGCACAGGCCGAGCATCACGCCCAGTACACCCGCCACAATAAAGTGCAGACCCATCAATGACATACGCAAAACAAACAGCATTTGCAGGCCCCACCGGGACAAAAGGTGGCGCAGTGTACGGATGTGCACTGTTTTCGGCAATTGCCGTTACAGATGTAGGAGATGGCCGATGTTTGTGCGTATGTTTCCGACTTGTTGGTCAGATGCAGCCTAGAGCGGTTACAGACATTTAACTGCGTTATGTACGAAAAAGCCCGACACGACGGTCGGGCTTTTCGTTATCGCAGCAAAGGACTCAGCCCAAATGCTCCTGGTCCTGAATGATTGCGCTATCCAGGGTCTCCAGCAGCGCTTTGCGCACTTTCAACTTGGTATTTTTATGGGCAGTCATGTTGATTTTCTTCAACTGACGAGCTGCCGCCAACGCAGCCCCCTGAAGCTCCTCGGCCGACACCACGACGTCGAGGAATCCAGCATCCACGGCGCTCTGCGGATTGAACATCTCACCGTTGATCACCGAGCGATGGAATGCCGACTTGCGCAGGCGATCACGGGCCAACTCAATACCGGCGTGGTGCATGGTCATGCCGATCTGCACTTCGTTCAGGCCAATGCTGAAGGCGCCGTCGACACCGATGCGGTAGTCGGCCGACAACAGCAAAAACGCGCCCTTGGCCACGGCATGCCCAGGGCATGCGACGATCACCGGGAACGGGTGCGAGAGCAGGCGGCGGGCCAGCGTCGAGCCGGAGGTCACCAGGGTCACCGCTTCCTTTGGCCCGGACGTCATCACCTTCAGGTCATAACCGCCGGACAGAATGCCTGGCTGACCGGTAATGATCACCACCGCACGATCAGCCACAGCCTGATCCAGCGCAGCGTTAAACGCAGCAATCACGTCCGGGGAGATGGCATTGACCTTGCCATTGCTCAAGGTCAGGGTCGCGATACCGTCTTCGAGATGGTAAGAAATCAACTCACTCATGACGCTAATCCTTTTAGTAAAGTTGCGCAGACGTTACCCACCGTCGCAGGCCAGGTAAAGCGCCGTGACTGACCCGCCAGTCACCCTTTTCCCGCCCGCCGAGCGTAGTCCGCCGTGCTGGCTGCCGATTTCCCTCTATATAGAAGAAGGCGCGAAGCCGGAGATTGGCCGGTTTGCCATGGGCCCAAGCAGGGGGAAACACCAGATTGCGTTAACCACATGAAAATTCTGAAAAAAATGTTTGCCATCGGAAATGCTTTCGACTACATTAGCGCGCCTCGACAGACAGAACATGTTTGAAGAGATACGGTGAAGTGTCCGAGTGGCTTAAGGAGCACGCCTGGAAAGTGTGTATACAGGAAACTGTATCGAGAGTTCGAATCTCTCCTTCACCGCCAAATTCAGAAAACCCCTGTAATTCAATGAGTTACGGGGGTTTTTCTTTTTCAATTGTACTACTCAATTGTACTACTCATCATCTTCCGTCCTCCATCAGCGTGATGGACTCCTTCGTCGTCCGCGTTTTCTTCGTCCTTCTCGCCAATCCCCTCGATAGCCACCGTCGGTCAGTTCGTAAATTGAAAGTCACGAGCGATCAATAATCGTGTCACCAGCTCTGGCGTCCCTGCCCTAGATGGACAGGATTCGTGCAAGCCGATAATGTCGATGGGATACGCTTTCCATCTTGCCATTTAGAGCCAGCCTGCATGACCGCACAGACGCCACCCACGAAAAAAGAGTTCTGTATCGACTATCCCTTGTACGAGCAATATACCTTTGCTGAAGAGCACCTTCAGGCAGGCTGGAACGTTTTGTTCTCCCAAGAGCCAATCGACACGTACTGCCCGGAATGTAATGCACACAGCATTTTCCATCAGCATATTACCGGGAGTATCCTTACTTCCGCTTCCTCATGGGTGGGAAGCAGGCGTTTGGGCGTCTTGCTCAGATGCTCTCGGGATACGGACCATCAACTGTATTTCCTGTTCGACATTGAGGGCAGGACGATGCAGAAAATTGGTCAGCACCCGTCGCTTGCGGAACTCAATACTTACGATGTGCGTCAGTACTCTGCTGTGCTCTCTAAAGCGGACTTCAAGGAATTAACCAAAGCTATCGGTTTGGCTGCACATGGTGTTGGGGTTGGCTCGTTTGTCTATCTAAGGCGGATTTTTGAGAACCTTGTAAATGCTGCATACCAGATCGCAAAATCCGATAGCGGTTGGGATGAAGCGGCATATCAAAGTGGGCGGATGGCAGAGCGGATACAACTGTTGGAGGGTCACCTTCCCGAGTTTCTTGTGGAAAATCGCTCGATGTACAAAATTCTTAGTAAGGGCGTACATGAGTTGACCGAGGATGAGTGCTTAGCGGCGTTCCCAGTCGTAAAGATGGGGATCGAGCTAGTCCTTGATGAGAAGCTGGTCGCGGCGGCGAAACAACGAAAGCTAGAGCAAGCCACGAAGGCAATTCACGGCCTAGTCAGCAAAGCAGGCGCTTAGGCTCGCTCCGGTACAGGCAGGTAGATCGCTGATTTCTTTTCTTCAGAGTGTTCCCTGCACGAAAACCCATCCCCCGCGCCGCGAGAAGTGAGCAACTTCGATGTTGCTCTGACTCTCAGCCAGAAAAATAAGACCGGGCGTTCCTGTGCGAACTACCCCGCCGCCCAGAATTTTATGGGCGCTTTTCAGGAAGAGGGGGGTGGGGTCATTCTGGAAACGGTCGCTCACTCAGTATCGCTTAACACTACACGGATTGGGTCACCAGAAAGCTGTGCTTTTGACAAATAACCCTAGGCCGCTGGAAGCTCTCACAGCCTCAGAATGAGACGTTGAAAGCCAGCATCAGACGACGTACTGCCGTAGGTGTGAACTTGCTGCCACGAGCGGTACGCAAGCCTTTGGAGTTGAGGCAATCGGCTACTGACTGAAGCGTATTAACCTTGTTGTAAAGGCAGGATTCAAGGTGGGGTTTGATGGCCGCTTGATGCGCGTTCACGTTCTTCATTCGTTGATCATTGGCAACCGTGATATCAGCAACTGCACGGCCTTTGGCGAGTGCGTCAGACCTGTTCTGAACCTTCTGCACCGCAACTGCATCACCATCGTCAGCACGCTTCTGAAGGGACGCCAGAGCCTCACGGGTACGGCTTGCAATGAACTCTCGCTCTTGCTGGGCCAAGGCTGCGTACAGGTGCAGTTCAAACGTCTGGGCTTGGGGCATGGTTGCCACCTTAAACTTGGTAGTCTTCATCAAGCCTGCAATGTGGTGAACATCGCGACTCAGACGGTCAAGCTTGGCAACTACCAGTTGTGCTTTCAGCTCCTTGCACAGAGCCAGTGCCTTGGCTCCTTCAGGGCGATCCTCAATTGCCAGCTTTCCCGATACAACGTCGATGAACTCGCCAACAATCTCCCAGCCATTCTGGTCAGCGGCACGAGTGATGTAATCGCGTTGAGCATCCAAGCCTAGACCTGAATCTCCTTGGCCCTTCGTTGACACTCGGATGTAAGCGACGACTTTCATTTTGCTGATCCTAGTGAGCTGACTGTGGGTTCATTGTCAGGCTGAACCCCGCATTTGTCAATTGGCAGAACGACCATTCTTGCAAATGATAAATATCAAAAAAGCCGTCATTTTGGAATAAGAAGGGATGCAAGGTACTGGTGCACTGTCATCAAGCTGGAATCGGTTTAGTCCCACTCTCACGCCATCGATGTAACCCCTCCCGTAAGGAAGCCGAAGTTGCCTTCTTCGTTTTCACAGCAGTCACTGACAGCGCCGTCAGCAATACTAGTGAGGGCTGCTCTGTGCCAGAAAGGTCAGTTCGCCTGTAGGCGTAGATGTAATGTGGCTAGGCTTGTAAGTTTAGAGGGATCGGCTTCCTGCAAAATTGTTATTAATGGTGCTGCATAAGTTTTGTTGGCTTTGGCTTTGGCTTGATGGCGAAGCTCGCTAAGGAGGGTCCCTAGCGAGCTGTTAGAGGTCATCTATTTTTCAAATGCACGGGCGACGTTTGAGAAAATTTCATTTATCGCGGCTCCTCGATTTAGCCCGACAACTTCGATTAGAGATTTTTCATTGTGTCGTGCAGTTCGTTTTTTATGCCCTAAGCGCCTACAAAGTATTTTCATTAAAGTCTTGCCTCTCAATAACTTGTGGTAATCCGAGAGGATTCTTACTCTCATTTGATCGGGGTAAGTCTCTCCCGCTTCAAGTGATAACTGTGCTGCCATTTCGACCTGGTTATCCAACAAGTGTTCTGGATGCAGCGAGACATTTGTAGATGGGTTCGTCGTATGGCGTGTAACCGCTAAGGCATACCATCTAATATATCGCTCTATCTCTGAATTAAATATGTTGGATTCATCAGGTAGAAGGTAAGTTAATAAATTTCCATCCACAAATACGTCGTTCTCAATGGAGTAGCCAGTAGTAAATATCAAGCTGTGATGTTGATATTGTGGCGGGACTCCTGTGATCACCCATATATCTTTGTCTGCGATGAATGCGACGGCAGCGTTGGGTGGAAGTTCACTTCGTCTATTAAATAGTTCCAGGATGGTTGTTCTTCCACCTACGGGGAGGATTGATAATCCAAGGGATGAGTGTGCGTACTCTAAGTGCCTAAATACTAGAATATCATCGCTCCCCTCAATAAGAACGGTGGGAAGCGAGGTGCGTTTCAGGGTTGCCAATATTTCATCTGAGGACATTGTTATTTTTGAAGAGTTAGCCACTGCTTATTCCTCTCCTCTGTCACCATTTAATAGTATCTCTTTGTCTGGGTATTTTGCATAGATAAAGGGGGAGTGAGTGGCAATGATGAATTGATTGCCTGTTTGCTGGCTTTGAAGCAGTGTGAATAGTTGTCTTTGCCAGTCTACGTGTAAGCTTAGTTCTGGTTCGTCGATGATAAATACGCTGTTTTTGTAGAAGGCGTTATAGCAAATAAAGCTCAGCATCTGCTTTTCGCCTGCTGAGAGGTCGTCTGAACTTATAGCGTTTGCAGCATCGCCAAAGTTAAGTCGTTGTCCAAATTTGATTCCTGCGTGCTTAAATAGTCGCTCAACCAGAGAGGTGATCGCGGCTAAAGGGGACATGATCTCTTCCCGGCTAACTTCAATGCTTTCAACTAGTTGCTTGATATTTTCAAGGATTCCTTCGTTCTCCTTCAAAGCTCCTTGAAGTTCGCTGGTATTAGAGTTTTCCTGTTTTTCAACTTGATCTGTTTTATAGCTTTTTATAATTTGTATGATTTTTTGCGAAATTTCTTGTTGGAAAATGTTGGACTCTTCAGATAAATCTGTATATTGCCGTAAAAGTAGCGACACGATATCAACGGTAGAGATTGCTGAAACAAAAACATGAGGCTCGTTTGTAAGTTTTTTTGATAGTGCGACTAAAGCTTCTTCGACTTCGTTTTTTGCCGAGAGGCGATTGCTTCGGTGTGAGGCGTTAAGAGTGAATCCGCCCTCAATGCGTCTGAAAGTCGGCAAGAAAACAGACGATCCTAATGCTTTAAGTTTTTCGTCTAACTTGTCCTCTGCAAAACTAGAAAAAGTATTTCCATCATCATCATCTGAGTCGTCTTCAAACAGATATGACTGGCCATCCTGCTCAAACTCAATTTTGCACGTGGCTTTTGAAATGCGATGAACTACGCATGAATACAAATCGGTTTGGAGGAGTATTCTGGTAAATTTTACTTCCTTTAGTGCGAGTAGTGTATTGCCGCTAATTATGTACCAAATTAACTTCATTAGTGTTGTTTTACCTGCGCCATTCCTTCCTGTGATGATGTTTAAGTCTGAGTTGAAGTTTATCTCTAATTCACCCTCTTGGCCTAGCAAGCCGTGAACAATAACCTTTTGTAGTTTCACAATATATCCTTAAATGGTGCTGTAGAGAAAAATATTCAGTTTTGGTGTTTTGGTTTGAGTCGCTCGTTGTCCTACGGGCCACAAAAAATTTGGGAATAACAATTGTAATGATATTGTTGGTCGCATTGACTTTAGATGCAGCGATTCTATGGTGGCGGTGATGCCTTCCATGCGCATCTCCAGAAGGTTGCGATACCCTCGATCCATAGAGTTGATAAAGGCCATAGTCTATTGCCTCAGTTTCATAATTCCAGCGGTGATGGCGGACGCGTTCGCATCGAGAGTTTCCAATGCGGTGACGGCGTTTTCATGGGTTTCGCTTGAACCACAAGCTTTAGCCCATAGGGCTACTTCTTCGATTGCTGCGGCTAAGGCGTGCTGGTTGTGCAGTAGAAGGGTTAGCACGTCGGCTGTGGCGATGTTGGCATCTATGTTGTTTGGCATGGCTGTCGTCCTTGAGGGGCAGCTCAAATCGTAGACCAACTCGGGACTGCCGACACAATTACCATTGGCCCCCAAATAGTTATTACACGCGAGTTATTACGCAGGCACTTCCAAATTGCCTTCCCAAGCTCGTAACTTTTACTGCGCCTCTATTTAATTTCCATACCAAATCGGGTGACTGATTTATTTTTTGCTGGTGTGCTTTCACCTGTGGTGAGTTCTCCAGCTCTGCGTATAGCGTGGTATCAGAATAGGTATAGCCGGTTGGGATTTCTGCTAGGCCGAGCCGGCATAGGTTATCAAGGTATGACGGCACCGAATCGGGAAGCTCTAGCTTCGCCATACCTCCAAGCAACGAGACGTTAACCGCCACCTCGTATCCGCCTCGTGCTACTTCTTTGTGGTTGGCCCTAATCGTAACGAGCGGAAACGGCATTGGCTGTAGAATAAGGGCGATAAGCTTTGCCTCATCGGGAGTGAGTTGCTTGATGATTTCTACGAAAGCAGGGTGAGCCCCGGATGCGGTACTCTTATCCATTGCAGCGGCGAGAAGGTTCGCGTACATGTCACTCAGCGACTCTTCATGCCCTGTAAATCGCAAGGCTTCGATAGCAGGTCCAGCCACATTTGGCTTTGGAGTGATGATGTCTTCAGGCGGGACGTTCTTCAAGCGGTCAGCAAGCTTGGTAGACAGAAACACTTGGATATTTTCGAATCCCCAAACCAAGCCACTGACAGGGGAAAGAGCCATGTTAATAGCCTTACCCACTGTCTCCAACGATTTACCAAGCTGCTTCGCCACAGGTTGAACCATGTCCTCGTATACCGGAACTGCCTTAACCAAGCCGGTTACCGCGTCGATTGTCTCTTTGACCTTGTTGTCACCACCCGACTCTTCGCCCATTGCTCACCCCTGATCCCTGTAATGACTTTGTAGTCCAGAATGCCATGACCACGGCTGGCCAGACAAAGGAATTGCCGCCCCATCAATAAAATCAGTGAGCTTCCGTACTGTCATCTGCTGACAATGACCTCTCAAACTCTT
The DNA here is from genome assembly GCF_900187435.1 of Pseudomonas sp. Irchel s3b5. NCBI lineage: Bacteria > Pseudomonadati > Pseudomonadota > Gammaproteobacteria > Pseudomonadales > Pseudomonadaceae > Pseudomonas > Pseudomonas sp. Irchel s3b5. The sequence goes on along the minus strand of NZ_FYDY01000012.1, from coordinate 28,396 downwards.
CGATAAGGTCTTGCAAACCAATCCCCAGGACTTCACACAAGTCGCGAAGCTGCACGATGTCCAAGCGACGTGTTCCACTTTCAACATCACTCATGAAGGACTGTGGACGCTCCAGAGCCTTTGAGCACTGGGCTTGAGTCAAGCCAGCTGCGTTCCGGTACTTCTTCAACAGCGCCAAAAGCACCGCGTGTTCGCGTCGATAGATCGTCTTGGGCATGGTCGGCTGGCTGTGGTTGGGCAGCCTACAAACTTATATCCGGTTTTCAGATATCTGAATTTGGGATATGCTGCTCAATCAGAATTCAGTCCAAGCCGCTGCCTGATCAGCACTGCCAAGCAGTTATGCGATATCAGAACCGATATACCAGTGAGCACCATTTACTCTTCACAACGGAGCTCTGAAAACTCTGGCTGGAGATGACAGAACCACTAACCGAAACATGGGATGCATAATATGCAGTCAATAAAAACATTAATTTTCTCTACTGTAACTTTCTTTGGTGTTGCTGGAGTTTCAGTTGCTCAGGCTCAGACTACTATTGGCTATTACCGAACGTGTGCAAATTACAACCCAGACTACCAAGAAGTGTATGATAACTCTCAAGCTCTTCCATTCATTGAGCGTCGCGGTGATGATCTAACTAAGTATCTTCGCGACAGCGGATGTCGTAAGCAAATCATTAGAGCCGTAGATATTATTAGAGACCATAACAAAATGTGCGTTATTTCTCGTCATCCTGATTATGATGCCTATCAACGTACCTTAATTGACTACCTAAAAGGAGATAGCTTCCAGAGTAATGACGCGCTGATGAATACTTCGATTGAAGCGGTTGCTCCAGAAATCATGAAGCATGTACTAAAGTGCTCGTAACTCCCACCGGCCTGAACGCCATCGGCTGGCTTGTGGCATGGGTTATTAGGGGGTTTCGCGATAAGACTTCCTGAAGTGATAACAATATCTTGTAGCGTGATAATGAATGCAGCGCTCATTGAATTAAAATTTGTACTGCTATGAGACCTGTGGCTGACTTAAAAGGTGCTTATTTTCTTCAATGTCGTAAATGTGTCGGGGGAATAAATGAGTATTTGAACATTTATGCTCAATCAAACACATATCCAGACTAGTGGCCTTGATAATGTAATTTTTTGTACCTTTTATTTTTTCGGGGATACCATAAACATAAATAAATGCAGTTTTGCTACTTGATTTATAGGTTTTTGCTAACTCAATATTTGTGTTTTCTAGCATTTGGTTGTAATAGAGTAGCTTGCGTTGGTCTTTAAGAAGCAGAGCATTATCTATGTCGATCAGCACTCTATAAATGTCGCCACCAATCCGAAAGCCTCTGCAAAATCTGATCAGCAAGTTGTCGGTGGAGCCAATAACTTCTCCTAGTCCACAATATATTAGACCGTCTTTCTTCTCTGGAAGGTTGTTGTCAATGATTCTGAGGAATGTATTGAGAGTGACCGCTCGCCCGTTGATGAATAGTTCTTTGTACTTGCTTCGCACCCTATGGAGCAGATCACTAATAGAATAAATATTGTTGTTTGTTGGCTTGTTGCTGACTTGATCAGTGCTTGTGGGTTTTAATTTTCGAATATCCGTGGCTTCGTCGAAGTCTGATGGAGATAAAGGTGTCTCGATGGTGCGAGTAAAAAATCCGGACGACCTACTTGTGTTGAATATGTAATTGCTTTCGTCTGACAATATATTCCTAGATTGTCTTGGCTTATCTGTAGGGATTACCCCTACCTTCTTTTCTTCAATATTATGCTTGCATCCTTTGATGTGAGGCTTGGATGATTTTTTAGCTGTTCTGAAGTAAGGCGGGACTTTAGGTTTTTTATTTTCAATGTTTACGAAGGTATATTCTGCTCTGCACTTTTCATCCAGGCATGCGAAGTCATTCTTATGGGTGATGACGCCTTGTTTGTAATACTTCTCCGCCTCCAAGGCAGACACTTCCCTGTCTAGGCTGATGCAAAATACGCGATCCATCAATAAAATCCCTTCGGTGAGAAAGTCAATGTGCTTGGTCTTTCTGTTTGTGAGCGATCACCTTGATGCACCCATCATATCAGGCAGAATATTGCGAAAGAAAGCCTGCTCGTATCTTGGGGTTCTCTATATGCTGGCCAGCTGATGATATGCACACGCCTCTTTCGCTCCGCCTTCTATGTCGTTCGACAAAATTTAAATTTCGGTATTGATAAAGTTCATACGGCTGTTTGAAAGTCAAATCTGCTCACTATATAATAGTTCCATAGAGCTGATTAGTTGGTTGATGTTCGCTGGATGCACAGAAAAGCCTCCCGTGACAAAGTGAGAATAGCCATTTTCAGTCTCAAAAACAAAACTCTCAACAAACTCGTTATACTCTTTCGAGGTGCCCTTTAAACCCCTGTCAGCAAGAAGGATAAATACCTTTGTAACGCAGTTAAAAACACAAGGGTTAATATCAATAACTCGCCCCCAAACTTTGAAGACCTCGCAAAATGCCTCTTCTGTTTTGTCCCTGTATTTTGATGCTACACCCTGCAATGCTTCCCTGCATGAGTCCTCGGATACTAGGCACGCATACAGCAAGTCTGTCGGAACTGCCAAGCCATCCAAGTGCTTAATTCGTAGCACGTTTTGTACTTCGCTTTGATGGTGAAAATAATTCCTCAGCGCTTTTAGTGCGATGTATTCTGGTAAATCAAACATGACTCGCCCAAACTTGGAATTTAGCTTGTCATCCAGACTATGTAAGCTTGTCAGTAGGTTGAATAAAGAGTCCATTGTCCAGCTTTCGCAGTATCCATAGTAAGTCCGAAATAGGCGATCAATAGCTGGTGTTAGTGTGTTCACTATAATGACTCTTTTGTTGGTGTTTGGTGTCAGCCAGTAGCGTAACATGAATTCGTTTTCCTGAGTAAAACTCAGTCACAAGCATCGCCCTTGATTGTGCAGTTCGTTAATTCCGTAAAGGCGGATCACCTTCGACCTATCGGTCGGGCGTTGCACCAACACAACATCTACACAAGTCCAGGCTCTTGCCTTTGATCTTATTTTTGGTAGGTGCAAAGTAGTTAGTGACAGTTAACAATAGTATCCCGTTCAAGCCTTGCTTGGATGGTTGCACGTCAAGGCGGCAAGCCTTGGAAGTTAGGGGATGATATTTATATATCATCATCCACTAGCCATGTTGATTAAGTCAGCCTGTAAGCGACGCTTACATGGAGCATCCATCATGCTGCGCATAGCAGTACATCAAGATCAAGATCAAGATCAAGATCAACAAGCTTTGATGTGTGTTGATTCATTGATTGAATGGTGTGCTGATCCAGCATCGTGATGATGCAGGCAGGTGCGTAACTGTGGACGTTCCGTCCCAATAGGTTTGTAGCTTGCCAAGCTTCGCTTGATCGTGTCCAGCGCTGTAAGCTGTCGCTTACCGCAGAGTTCCTTCGTCGTGAGTCTCCGAAGAAACTGCTTTTATATAATAGGACTTTTGTAAAACCCTTTAGTTACGTGGCTTACAGGCGGTTTCTTGCGTAATTTTTTCAAAAAATCTACGTATTCGCTACGCAGCCAAATTGATGCATCGCCCCCGCTCATTCGCGTCTTCCAGTCTTGAAGACAGCCCGTCCACAGGGCGATACCAGTCTTTGAGGTAAGCTTCACGCGTAGAGTCAGAGCCCCTGAAAACGAGTCGAGGGTTGATTACGAGCTTGATTTCACCCGAACGTATGTTGCCATGTCGCGAGGTGGTCACACGCAACAGATTCACCTCTTCCAAGACCTTCAACTTCTTCATCAGATTTGACTCAGCAGTGCCTAACGCCTTTGCCAAGCTGGCTTGTGTGATGAAGATGACATTGCGGTACACCACGAGCTGACGCAGTGCTTCCAGAAGTCGTTGCTGGGGCAGCGTGATGCGACAGTCGATCCCACTGCGGCACCAGACACCACGGGCATAGTCCACTTCATCGTGTAGTGGGTGCAAGGTATGTGCAGGTAGTTTGCGTCTGTCAACAAACGTCAAGTAGCGTTCAAAATCGTCCACGCTTCGGCAGTCGCGAAGACTCGGCTGATAGTCAGCAGGGGTGGAAAAGACTGATAGTTTATGAACCTCTCCCGTGAGCGTGTCTACTACAAGACCTTCAACGGTGATCAGGTTTTTCGAGGTGATAGCGGGGGTCATGTTGCTCATAATGGTTCTCCTGTTCAGTTCTGTTCAATAGGCGTTACCTCGGTATTGCCGGTTAGTGTTGGTAAACGACGGACACAGAAAAGCCCCCGTGCAAGGCACTGCGTTAACAGTGGTCGCGTGGAGGCTTCTTCGTGATGTCGGTCTGCTCGTCGCAGAAGTCGGGGATTTTACGCAAAGTAGTTGTGTGTGTCAACCAGATAGTGTAGGGGAGGCCGCTGCACGATATTTTTGCCGCTTAGAGCATCCAATGCGTGTAAAACCAATTTCTAGCGGAGAGAAAGCGTCCTGCTTAGTTAAAGCAGCCATGTAAGTCCGTAAACACTGGGCGGAACGGAAGTGGGTGCTTAGAGCATGACGAAAGTGCTGTAGGTTTTACCGGAGTTTATCGAGGGTTTTCGATGGTTTTGTAACTGTTAAAAAGCAGCCTCGAAACTCCTTCCGTTGATGCTTGGCCTCAAGCAAGAGTGGGAAGTTTGGAGATTGCTGCCAGCTTCTGTACCGCGCTTGCACCTTTTGAATATACGTCGTGCGTCACTGAGCCCGTTTCATGCCCAACCAGTTCTTTCGCCAAAGCGTCTGGTACGTCAGCCCTGATCAGCTCAGTAACTACGGTATGACGGAAGCCGTGGAAGACGTGGAGCTTGCTGAAGCCTGCTGTTGTACGCAATCTGCCAAACGCCTTGGATATCGCGTGTGAGCGTTTGCCATAGTGATCGTGTGAATTGGTGGGGATGAGGAAGGTATCGGTGGAGTCTTCACTCAGACGATCAATGGTGAGCAACAAGCTTGGATGAATCGGCACTACACGTTTGCTCGCTTTGCTCTTGCTTTTCGGGAAGTCGAAGCACGGGATGCCGTCAATAGTGACCACGTTGTCTTTGTTGAGTCGGCAAAGCTCTTCGATCCTGGCCCCGGTGTACCAGCCCAGTGCGATGAGGTCCGCAAGCGGTTTATCCCCATTATCCAGTGCGGCTTGATGCAGCTTGAGGGTATCAGCACGGGTGTAGATTTCCCTGTCTTGGCCTGCTGTCTCAGAGCCTCCGCCCTGTGGCAGTTCATGGCCTATGAACGGATTTACCTTGTCCTTGTATTCTTCACGCCAAGCAGCGTCGTACTTCATGGCCCACTTCCAGAACGCAGTACCAGCCATGAGGTATTGGCTAAGAGTCTTGGGTGCCCGGTCCAGCGATTTGAGCCAGTTATCCACAGTGTCGAAGTTGAGAGGCAGTTCCTCTTTCTTGAGAAAGTCTGACAGCCGCTCCATCTTCCCCACTTGCTGATCGACGTGCTTTGCCGCGCCACCACGACTCTCTCTGAACTCTCGGTAGGTCTTCAGGCGAGCTTTGGTAATGGGGGATGCAGGCTTGAAACTGGAAGGGCTGCCTGTCAAGGCGTCCAGTTCTGTTCGCTGCGTTGCAGTCAACTGATAGTTCCTTACGAGCTGGGCAGGAACCATCCGTTTGAACAGGTGAGCAAGGTTATCCTCGAATTGGATTTGGCCCGCCAGACCATTTTTCATTTTGTCGGTAACCAGTTTGGTGGCGAACGCGACCATTTTGGGATCAGCCTCCATCTTCGCCAACATCTCAGGGTCATGCGGTGGAAGGTCCGGCACTGTCTCCCCAATCAGTTTACGTTTCTGTTCAAGTGCAATCTGGTCGAGCTGCTCTAACTGGGAAATGACGCCTTCTTGCCAGTCTTCCGGTAAGGCTCGTTTCTCGCGTGCTGCTGTAATCGCTGCTTTCCAGCCGGCCAGAATGCTCAGGCGTCGAGTCATGGCTTCAGACCGTAACCCAGTCTTCAGTGACTGAATCAGAACGGATTTCCCACCCATGGCTTTTCGCACATCAACAGGCACTGCCAGTCGCACGTACCACGTGGATTCGCCTTTCTTCTGGATCAGGTTGTCTGGCATTGGAGGGCCGTAAGGTGGGGGAGTGGTACAGCGGATTGTACTACTCAATTGTACTACTATGCACGCTGAAAGCCCCGTAGTACGGCGGTTGTTGGTCGAAAGGGTCGTTAAATTAGAATCTCTCCTTCACCGCCAAATTTAAACCTAAAGGCCCCGTTTTACGGGGCTTTTTTGTGCTCGCTGTATTTTGTTCCCCATCTGGATTTCGTTGATTTTCGCTCTGTGAACTCTGTCCTGCTTTCCGCCGGAGGCGTCACCCATTATTGCGGCGTGTGGGATTTTCTTCCGTGGCTCAATTGGCAGGTAGTTTTTCCGCACGCGTCTCTGTTTGCGCTCAAATCAACCTTTCGCTGACAACGTCATGCTCAAACGCAATGAAGTTGAGCGACCTCTGCACCCCCGTCATCCGCTTTTCGATCTCTCGACGTGCATCAGCCTCGTCGCCATTGAAAGGGGTGTGATTGATTTCCATCGACGATTCCCACATCACTAGCAGCTCCACGTGACGCCGATCTTGCGGAAGCAGACGGTCGCACGCACCCAGACATCGGTGTTTTCTCCGCTGTCCTTGCTCCGATTGAGACTGCGCTTTGACCACTTTTGCGACGAGTCTGTCTACCCGTGCGAATCATGGAAAAGATCAATTTGCGCGTCGCTACGCAAAAAACTGTTGAGTACTTCATTTTTTTGACGCCAAGTATTTTCTGACCGACTAATCTAAGAACAGACCTGCAATGCCCCCAATTGGATTTGTCGAGGCTTTCTCATGCAGTGGCGTTCACATTCCTTAGCGGTCCGTCTTACGGCAGGTATTGTTTCCATCATTTTGTTCGTCTACGCGCTGGCTGGCCTGGCGCTTTACCAGAGCAAACAACAGCATGAACTTCAAGCGATCATCACAACAGAGAACCTGGCGCGGTCCTTGTCAATCAACGTCTCTGGCATCCTTGATAAAGTTGATGTCGCCCTGTTCGCGGTCACCAGCGAAATCGAGCGGCAAATGGCTGCCGGAGGCATTGATGGGCCGTTGCTCAACGGGTATCTGACACAGCAGCAGGCGCATATTCGGGATTGCGAAGGGCTGTGGGTGGCGGACGAGAAAGGTAATGTCCCTTGGGGTACGTTAATGACCGCCGGCAAGATAACGAATATAACCGACCGAGAGTATTTCCAACGCCTGCGTGAGAATTCGCATCTGGGAATGGTCGTATCCAAGCCTGTGATAGGACGCACCACAAAAGCCTGGTCGGTCCTCCTGTCCAGACGCATCAACCACGCTGATGGCTCCTTTGCAGGTGTGGCGCTGGGCTCGTTGCGAATGATGGAGTATTTCACCGACATGTTTTCCACTATTGATGTTGGGAAACAAGGGGTCATCGCTATTCGTGATGAGGAGATGGCGCTCATCGTCCGGTTTCCGAAAGTAGCCAATGATAGCGGGCAAGTTGGCGCCAGGCTGGTTTCAGCCGAGGCTACAGAAGCGACTCGATCGTCCCCGGAGGCCGGGAGTTACACCGCCGTGGCTCCAGTAGATGGCATCGAGCGACTCTACAGCTATCGAAAAATTGCTAATTACCCTCTGTATGTTTTTGTCGCAAAAAGCACCGACGACTTTCTTGCTCCCTGGCGAAAGGAAGTGGTTATCACACTTTTGCTGGTGGCAGTTTTCACCCTGGCCATTCTTGTTTTCACGCGTACCAGCTATCGACGTGAAACTGAATCGCGTAAGGCGAAAAAAATGGAGGTCTTTCGTACCGTGTTCCGCACCAGCCCGGATAGTCAAGTCATCACCCGCCTTGAGGATGGGCGACTACTTGAGGTCAATGACGGATTTACACCCGTATTTGGCTGGACACGGGAAGATACTATTGGCAAAACGGTTTTTGATATCGATATCTGGCGCTACCCGGAAGAGCGTCACACGTCGGTTCGTCTCTTGCAGCAAAACGGATATTTCATTGATCGTGAAGCTGAATTTGTCAGCAAGGATGGCCGAACGTGGCCCGGTCTGGTTTCGGCGCACGTGATGACCCTGGATGACACTTTGTGCATTCAGGCGATCGTCCGGGACATTAGCGATCGAAAGGCTGCCGAGCAGCAGATCCAACGGCTATCGTTCTCTGACCAGCTCACGGGATTGCCCAATCGCCGACTCTTTATGGATCGACTGGAGCAAGCATTGATTTCGAGTGCTCGCCATCAATGGATCGGTGCATTGATGTTCGTCGATCTCGATGATTTCAAGTCAATCAATGAAACCATGGGGCATGGCCAGGGTGACTTGTTTCTAATTGAAATCGCCCACCGATTGAGGCGTTGTGTGCGGGAGGGCGATACCGTCGCCCGCCTTGGAGGCGACAAATTCGCTCTTATTCTGGAAAGCCAGAGCGCCAATACTCAGGAGGCGGCGAGCCATGCTGAAAGCATTGGCGAAATAGCTTTGCGGAAGATCGAGCATCCTTATGAACTGTGCACATCCATCCTGCACCGAACGGGCAGCATAGGTATCACTCTGTTCGGCGAACAGCATGAGGATGCAAGCGAGCCCTTGAAGCGCGCCGAGTTGGCTATGTACCAGGCCAAAGCCTGCGGACGCAACGTCTTGCGCTTTTTTGACCCACAGATGCAGGCGATCGTCAGCGCTCGAATCGCACTTGAGGATGGCTTGCGCGAGGCGATCAAACAACACCAAATCCTGCTGCACTATCAACCGCAGATCACGGACCAAGGTCGCATTACAGGGGTGGAAGCGTTGGTGCGCTGGGAAGACCCGCGCGGCGGTATGATTTTTCCGGCAGATTTCATTCCACTGGCAGAGGCGAGCGGCTTGATTATTCCGCTAGGCCAGCAGGTGTTGAAGATGGCCTGTCAGCAGTTGGCGGTATGGGCAGATAGAACCGAATTCTCGCACCTGAGCATCGCCGTCAACGTCAGTACTCGGCAGTTTAATCAGGATGACTTTGTCGAACAAATACGGTCTGTGCTCAAGCGCTGCGGTGCCAATCCTCATCGTCTCAAGCTGGAGATTACTGAAAGTATGCTGGTCTCCAACGTCGAGGATGTGATTGCCAAGATGAATGCGTTGAAGTCCATCGGCGTTGGATTTTCGCTGGACGACTTTGGCACCGGTTATTCCTCCCTGGCGTATCTCAAGCGCCTGCCGCTGGACCAGCTCAAGATCGACCAGGAATTTGTCCGCGATATCCTGGTGGACCCAAACGACGCTGCAATCGCCAAGACGGTGGTCGCATTAGCACGCAGTATGAGCTTGTCGGTCATTGCTGAGGGGGTGGAAACGCAAGCTCAGCGCGACATGTTGGCGGATTTGGGTTGCCGTAACTATCAGGGGTATTTATTTGGTCACCCCATGGCAGTAGATGCATTAGAGGATTACATCGAAAGCGGAATGGACCTCGTCCTTACAGATCGCTCGGGGTATCAGCGTAAGTGAGGCCCCCATAGTCCTGTAGCGGGTTTTGACCCGACAAAGCGCTGGCCGACTTTGCCGGGCATCACCGAACCGATGTAATCGTGATGAGAAATGCGCATCGCAAGGGGCTGGGAAAATGGGTGGGTGTACGGGCTATTCGCACATTTTCAGAATTTTCTTAGTGATATATCTGCCTGGATTTGACGTATCGGCGTGCACTGGGTGCGTGTGGTTGTCAGCACGTACGTGTTGAGCGGGCAACTCGACAGGGCACAACCCAATAAGAAAAAAAGGGAAAGATCATGAATCATGTATTTCGCCTTGTCTGGAGTGCACGTTCAGGTACTTTCGTAGCCGTCAGCGAGCATGCGAAGTCCCATGGTAAAGGTCGCCGCGGTGGGCGGCGGGTTCGCAGGCTCCGGACGCTGGCCTTGTTGTTGTCGGCGGGCATGGCGTTCAGCCCCATACTGCAGGCGGCCGATCGGTATTGGGATACCAGCGGCACGACACTGGGCTCGGGGGGGACCGGCACCTGGAATCTCTCCAGCGCTTTTTGGAGCCCCAACAACGACGGCGTCAGCGGCCCCTACAGCGTCTGGAACAACGTCGCACTGGACGACGCCTTCTTCGGTGGTACCGCCGGCACCGTGACCTTGGGCACACCGATCACCGTGCACAACCTCACCTTTCAAACCACCGGTTACACGCTCAGCGGCAGCACCCTGACCCTGGGGGGAATCACGCCCACCATCAACGTTACTGGCGGCGCCACCATCAACTCGATCCTGGCGGGCAGCGCGGGTCTGACCAAGGCGGGGGCCGGTACCCTCACCCTCAACGGCGCCAACACCTTTAGCGGTGGTGTCGTGGTCAATACCGGCGGCCTGGCCCTCAACGGCGATTCTGCGCTGGGTGCGGCGGGCAACGGTGTCACTATGGCCGGCGGCACAAGCTTGAGCAGCACCGGTGCCCTCGCAGCGAGCCGGAACATCACCCTCACCAGCGGGACTCTCTTGCTGAGCGGCGCAGGAGTCGGCTCGGCCCGCTTCACCGGCGCCGGCGGGCTCAGACTCAATGGCGGTGTCAGCCTCACCAACGCCGCCAGCAACTATACCGGGGCGACCATTTTCGGTAACGGGAATGGCGGCAGCTTTTCGTTCAACTCCATCGCCGATCTGGGCGTGGCCAGTTCCCTGGGGGCGCCAACGACGGTGGCCAATGGCACCATCACACTTGGGTCCGGCGGTGGTGTTGGTGCAACTCTGAGCTATTTCGGTGCCGGCAGCAGTTCCAACCGCAACTGGCAACTCAGCGCCGCGGGCACCGTAGCGCCGCTCACCTTCCGCAACATAGGGACAGGCACGTTGACACTGACCGGCAACATGGTCGTGTCCGGTGGCAGTAACTTTGGCACCAGCTTCAGTGCCAATAACGCCGACATGTCATTGCTGGGCATCATTTCAGGCAATGGGTCGGTCTCCTATACCGGTGGCGCCGGAAGAACCATCACGCTTGGCAACGTCAATACGTATACGACCGCCACCGGCATCAGCGGCGTAACCGTACGGGCCGGCTCGCTCAAGGACACTGGCACCGCCAGTTCCTTTGGCACCGGCACGGGTGGTGGCATCGGTATCACCAATGGCGCCTTGTCTTACACTGGCGCTGGCGATAACAGCAATCGGACATGGGGGCTCAACGGCGGCGCGATCAACAATGACGGCACCGGCGCGCTTGCGCTCAGCGGCACCCTGGCACTCACCAACACCGGCACGCTCGGCGGAAGCTACACGGGGGCCGACAACCTCCTCTCGGGCGTCATCTCGGGTACGGGCGGCCTGGCCAAGAGCGGCGCCTCCACGTGGCTGGTCAGTGGCGCCAATACCTACACCGGTAGCACCACGGTCAATAGCGGCACGCTTCGCGCCGGCAGCACCACGGCCTTTGGAGCAACCAGTGGGGTTGCCGTGAACAGCGGCGGTACGCTGGATCTCAACGATCTGGACATCACGGTGCGCTCGTTGACTGGTACGGGCGGCACCGTCGACCTGGGATCGGGGACGCTGAACCTGAGCGATGCTGCGGGTATCAGTACCGCCTACGCCGGCAACATCACCGGCAGCGGTGGCCTCGTCAAGACCGGGGCCAGCACGCAAACCCTCACCGGGACCAACACCTATACGGGTGCGACCACGATCAACGGCGGCACGCTGCGGTTGGACTACGGTGCAGCCACCGCGCCCACCAGCAACATCATTTCCAGCGCCTCGACCCTGAACATGGGCGGCGGGGTGCTCAATGTGATCGGTGCCGCTGGCGAGGCCAATACACAGACGTTCAACGGTCTCCTCGTCACCGCAGGCAACAACACGATTGGCGCGACATCCGGCACCGGTGGCAGCATGACGCTTAACCTGGGAGCGATCACCCGCACCGACGGACTGGTTAACTTCAACTTGCCGGGCAGTGGCAACATCACCACCACCAATACCACCCTGGGCGGTTGGGCCACGGTCAACGGCACCAATTATGCCAAGGTGGTCGGTGGCAACATCCTTGCCTTCACCACGACGGACTATGTCAACAAGGACGATGCTTCCGCCTGGCTGAACAACGAGATCCTCAGCGATGCCGGTGGCACTGCGAACTCGCCCTTTTTCGGCACGGTGAGCGGCAGCAAGCAAATCGGCGGCTTGCAGTACACCGCGGCAGCCAACTCCACCGTGACCGTGGGCGCCGGTAATACCCTGGGTGTGGATGGCACCATCATCGTTGCGCCGTCGGTCGGGGCCAGCAATCAGACGATCACGGGCGGTTCGCTCACCGGTACCTCCGGCGGTGGTGTGTTGGGCATCCAGCAGAACGGCACCGGCAACTTCAGCATAGGGTCCCAGATCGTCGACAACGGCACCGGGATCGGCTTCACCAAGGCCGGTACCGGGCTGGTCACACTGACCAACGCCAACAACACCTACACCGGCGCCACCACCGTGTCGCAGGGGATCCTCTCGGTCGGCAACATTACCAACGGCGGCACCGCGAGCGGCATCGGCGCCTCGTCCTCGGCATCGTCCAATCTGTTGCTGGAAGGCAGCACGCTGCGCTACACCGGTGCCACGACGACCAGCGACCGCGGTTTCACCCTTGCCAAATCCGGCTCGATCCTGGGCAGTATCGTCGATGTCACCAGTGCCACCAGCAACCTGACGTTCAACGGTCCGGTCACCAGCGCCGATGGCGCCACGTTCACCAAGACCGGCGCCGGCACGCTGACGCTGGGCAACGCGGGCAACGACTACACCGGCATCACCACTGTCTCCGGCGGCACACTGGCGGTCAACACCCTGGCCAATGGCGGTCTGGTCAGCGGCATCGGTGCGTCCGGCAATGCTTCTGGCAGTCTCGTCCTTAATGGCGGCACGCTCGGTTACCTCGGTGGTACGACCAGCACTGACCGTGGTTTCACCCTCGGCACGCCCGGTGCTGGCGGCAGCGTGGGTGCCATTGGCGTGAGCAACGCTGCCACGACCCTGACCATCAGTGGTACGGCAGTGGGTGATGACGGTTTTCGCAAGGACGGGCCGGGCACTCTGGTGCTCTCCGGCACCAATACCTACTCGGGCGGTACCACGGTCGCTGCCGGCACGCTGCGCGCTGGGTCCACCCAGGCTTTTGGCACTTCAAACAACGGCCTGAGCGTGGCGAGCGGAGCCACGGCGGATCTCAACGGTTTCAATATCTCGGTCGGGGCGCTACAGGGCCTCGGCAATGTGAACCTGGGCTCCGCCACGCTAACGTCGCTTCTCAGCGGGACCTTCGGCGGGGTCATCAGCGGTAGTGGCGGCTTTACGCAGGGCGGCGGCACCCAGACCATGTCCGGTTGCAACAATACGTACACCGGCGCCACCGCCATGAACAACGGTGGGATTAGCGTTGATTGTCTGGCCAATGGCGGGCAGGCAAGCGGTATCGGCGCATCGACCAGCGCTGCTTCCAACGTTCTGTTCAACAGCGGTACTCTCAATTACACCGGTGGCAACGTCAGCATCGATCGCGGGCTGACGATGCAGAGCGGGTTTGGCGTGCTTAATGTCACCAATGCGGCGACCACCCTGGGCATCAGCGGAGCGGTGGGCGGCGCCGGCACCCTGTACAAGAGAGGGCCCGGCACGCTGGTGCTGTCCGGTAACAATACGTACACCGGCGGCACAGTGGTCGATCAGACCGGCATCCTGCGGGCCGGCTCAGCCACGGCCTTTGGCAATGGCTACCTGAGCATGGGCAACGTGGCCGGCGCCACGCTGGATGCCAACGGTTTCAATCAGTCGTTCACGTGGTTGCAAGGGGGGGGCACCACGGGCGGCAACATCAACCTGGGCGGACAGACACTGACAATCAGTCAGGGTAACAATACGGCTGGCGTTGCCTATGCAGGCAACATCATTGGCGCCGGTAACCTGGTCAAGAGTGGCGCGCAGGTCCAGCGAATGACCGGATGCAACAACAGCTACACCGGCACCACTACCATCAATGGCGGCACCCTGGCCGTCGACTGCCTGGCCGACGGCGGCAGCAACAGTGGCACCGGCGCCAGCAGTGCGGCCGCAAGCAACCTGCTCATCAACAATGGCGCCACCCTGTCGTACAGCGGCGCGGGCCAAAGCAGCGATCGCCTGTTCACGCTCGGCACGGGCGGTGGCTCGCTGGATTCCTCGGGCACAGGAGCATTGAACCTGACCAACGTCGGCGCTATTGCGTTGACCGGCACCGGCGTCGCGCGCACGTTGACGCTCAACGGTACCAACACCGGCAACAACACGCTGTCGGCGCAGCTCGACAACAACGGTGCGGGCGTCAGCTCGCTGACCAAGACCGGCACCGGCACCTGGATCCTGACCAACAACACCAGCAACTACACCGGTGTCACCACCATCAACGGCGGCGTGCTCGGGGTCAGCAAACTCAGCAATGGCGGCACGGCCAGCGGTATCGGCGCGGCGTCCAGTGCGGCCGCCAACCTGGTGATTGGCAACGGCTCGACCTTGCGCTACACCGGCGCGGGCGACAGCAGTGATCGACTGTTCACGCTGGCGGGCGGCGTTTCGTTCCTCGAATCGTCCGGTACGGGCGCGATCAACCTCACCAATCCCGGCACGATCGGGCTATCGAATCCGAACGTGGCGCGCACCGTCGCCCTGGGCGGCACCAACACCGGTAACAACACCGTGGCCGGCGTGATCGGCAACAGCGGCACCGGCATTACCACGCTGGCCAAAAACGGCAGCGGCACTTGGGTCCTGACTGGCAACAACACGTACACCGGCAACACCGTCATCAACGACGGCAACCTGACGATCGGCGACGGCAACACGTCGGGCAATCTCGGCACCGGCAACGTGATCGTCGATTCGGCGACCTCGACGTTGTCGATGAATCGCAGTGATACGGTCATCTTCAACGCCACCATGAGCGGTCCGGGCACCTTTGCGCAGGTCGGTACCGGCACCACCACGCTGACCGCGGGCAACAGTATCGGCGCCACCACGGTGAGCGCGGGCACGCTGGACGTGAATGGCGTGCTGAACACCGGTTCCATCGCCATGAGCGGTACCTCCACCCTGAACGTGGACGGCACCGTGCAGGTGGCGGGCGCAACGACTGCCGCGATCACCGGCGACGCAGGCGCTAACACGATCAACGTCAACACCGGTGCGACCCTGCACACCAACGGCGACTTGGGCGATGGCAGTGATGCCCTCACGGTGACCGGCACGCTGGACACGGGTGCTGCGGTGTTGAACCTGGGAGCAGGCAACGACACCCTGACCATCAATGACGGAGTGATCAACGGCGCCGGCGTCGACGCGGGTGCCGGCACCGCCGACAGCCTGGTGATCAACAACGCCCTGGCGAAGACCTTCGGTGGTTTCAGTGGCTTCGAGCAACTGACCAAGCAGAACACGGGCACGCTGACGCTGACCGGCAACCAGAGCTACAGCGCCGGTACCGCGATCAACGGCGGTACGCTGGATGTGAGCGGTACGTTCGATACCTCGACCGTCTCGATGGCGGACGCCACCACCTTGAACGTGGATGGCACAGTGCAGGGCATGGGCGGGACGATTACAACCCTCACCGGCAGCGCCGGCGCCAACACCCTCAACATCAACGTCGGGGCGACGCTGCAAGCAAACGGCAGCCTGGGCGACGGTACCGACAACGTCACCCTCGCAGGTACGCTCAACACCGATGGCGCCGCCCTCGACCTGGGAGCGGGGGACGAAACCTTGACCCTGCATGACGGCGCCGTGATCAGCGGCGTGGGTATCGATGCCGGAGCCGGCAATGACCAGTTGGTGCTCGACAATGCCCTGGCACTGACCTTCAACGGCGGTGCGACTGCGGGCTTCGAAAGCCTGCTCAAGCAGAACAGCGGCGTCACCACCATGACCGGCAGTCAGAGCTTCAGTGCCGGAACCACGATCAACGGCGGCGCACTGGATGTGGTGGGTGCGCTGGAAACGCCCACCGTGGCACTGGCGGACGACACGACGCTCAATGTCAATGGCTCACTGCAGAGTGTTGGCGGAGCAGCGGCCACGATCACCGGCAGTGCCGGCGCGAATACCTTGACGGTGGGGGCTGGCGGCAACCTGGTCGCCAGTGGCGATCTGGGTGGCGGCGACGATGTCCTGGACGTGGCCGGCACGCTCGATACCGATGGCGGTACTTTCGCACTCGGCGACGGCGATGACACGCTGAGCATCCACGACGGCACTCACATCATCGGCGCCGTGACGGCGGGTGCGGGCACCGATACTTTCGCCACTGATATCAATACCAGTGCAGACGTGGGCGCCGTGCAAGGGTTTGAAACCCTGACCAAGACCGGCGTCGGCGCACTCAACTTCAATGGCCCGACGGGTTCGGACTTCACGACCGTCAACGTGCTGGCCGGCATCTTGAACATCAATGCCGCGGCCAGCTTTACCGGGGTATCCGAGGCGACGGTCGCCAGCGGCGCGGCGCTGAACGTGAACGGCAGCCTGGGTTTCACCACAGGTTCTGACAGCTTCACCGTTGCAGGCGATGTTGCGGGGACAGGCACCGTCGACTTGCTCGATGGCGACGATCAGTTAACGCTACAGGATGGCGCGGATCTAAGCGGTCTGACGACCTCGATCGACGGTGGCCTCGGCATCGATACGCTGACGGCCGACATCGCCACCACCGCGGCCCTGGGGGGCGCGGTCAATTTCGAAACCCTGATCAAATCCAATGTCGGCACGCTCAACATCAACGGGCCGGTGACTTCGCAGTTCGATACGGTGCTGGTGCAGGGCGGGACGCTGTACATCGCTGCGGGTACCGTCGTCGATCCGCAGACCACCGTGGTGTCCTCGGGCGCGACAATGACCGTGGACGGGACGTACCAAGGCACCACGGGCAACGACACCTTCACGGTGTCGGGCACGGTCAATGGCACGGGCACGATCAACCTGCTCGACGGCGACGACATACTGACCTTGAACGACGGCGCTGACCTGAGCGGGCTGGCCAATCCACTCGACGGTGACGCGCATGGCGCAGGCGACACGGTGGTGTTGAACAACGCCGGCGCATTTGCCCTCAACGGCGGCAACATCGTCAACTTCGAATTCCTGCAGAAGGACAACACCGGCACGGCGACGCTGACCGGGACACAGAGCTTCAGCGGCGGCACGGCGATCAATGGCGGCACGCTGGATGTGGACGGAGCGCTGACTACGCTGACCATGACGCTTGCCGACAACACGACGCTTAATGTCAATGGTTCATTGCAGGGCGCGGGTGGTACGGCCACGACGATCACTGGCAGCGCCGGCATCAATACGGTGACGGTCGATGGCACGCTGGTCGCGACCGGCGACCTTGGGGCCAGCGACGATGTGCTCGACGTGGTCGGTACGCTCGACACGCAGGGCGGGAGCTTCGCGCTGGGCGATGGCGACGACACCTTTACCGTGCACGACGGCACCAATGTCATCGGCACTATCGACGGGGGTGCCGGCGTGGATACTCGCGTCTACGACATCAATCTAACCGCCGACCTGGGCCAACTGGTCAACTTCGAAGGTGTGACCAAGACCGGTACCGGCACTCTCAACCTCAACGGCCCCGGCGCGACCGATCTGCAGGAAGTCAGCGTGCTGGGCGGTACGTTGAACATCGGATCCGCCGGCAGCGTGGTGGCGACCCTGGGCAGCACGCTCACCACGGTAGTGGGCAGTGGTGCGACCTTGAACGTCGACGGCAGCTACGGTTGCGGCGACGGCAACGATGCCATGACGGTGTCCGGCACGGTGTCGGGTTCCGGCACCATCGACCTGTGTGACGGCGATGACACGCTGACCCTCAACGATGGCGCAGTACTGAGCAACGTCGTCAGCGGCGGCAACGCCAGCGATACCGTCGTGCTGAACAACGCCAACGCCTTTACGTTCGACGCTGGCAACACGACCAACTTCGAGTTCCTGCAGAAGGAAAACACGGGAATTGCGACCCTGATCGGAACCCAGGGTTTCAACAGCGTCGATGTGATGGCAGGCACGCTGGATGTGGACGGCACGCTGGAGACGTCGACTTTGGTTCTGTTTGGCGGCACGGCACTCAACGTTGACGGCGTGGTGCGAGGCTTCAATGGCGCCGAAGTGTTTCTCGGCGGTGATGATGACGTCAACACGGTAACGGTCGGGGCCGGCGGCTTACTGTTTGCGGCAGGCGACTTGGCGGGCGGCAACGACGTGCTGGACGTGTTCGGTGAACTCGACACGAATGGCAGCGGCTTCAGCGGCGTGCTTTCGCTGGGCGCCGGCGACGATCTGTTCACCCTGCACGACGGGGCGGTGGTGGATGGCGTCGTCTACGGCAGCGATGGCACCGACACCGCCATCGCCGATATCAACCTGACTGCCGATCTCGGCGCACTGGTTCAGTTTGAGGTCCTGACCAAGACCGGCACCGGCATCCTGAACATCAATGGCGATACCGTTGACGTGTTGTTCCCGTCCACCATCCAGAACATCAACGTGCTGGAGGGCACGTTGAACATCGGGCCGGATGGCATCGTGGAGGGGCCCGCCGACGGGAGTCCGCTCAATACGCTCGTTACGAGTGGCGCCACCCTCAATGTGGACGGCAGCTATGGCTGCGGCACCGGCAACGACACGATGACCGTGGGCGGCACGGTGACGGGCAGCGGCACCATCGACCTGTGTGACGGCGACGACACGCTGATCCTGAACGACGGCGCGAATCTGTCGGGTCTGGTCAATGCGCTGAGTGGCGGAAACGGAACGGATACGGTGTTGGCCGACATCGCCGGCAGTGCGATCCTGGGTGGTGTAGTCAACTTCGAGACGCTGACCAAGACCAACATCGGCACGCTCAATGTCGATGGCCCGGCGTCTTCGTCGTTCACCACGGTCAATGTCCTCGGCGGCACACTGGATGTCGGTGCCGCCGGCGCGATCAACGGCGTGGTCACCACGACGGTGGCAAGCGGCGCGACCTTGAATGTCGATGGCGTCTACACAGGCAGCGCGGGTAACGACAGCGTCGACGTGTCCGGCACGGTCAGCGGCAGTGGCACCATCGACCTGGCTGCCGGCGACGACACGCTGACCCTCAACGACGGTGCGGCGCTGAACAACGTCATCGACGGCGGCGCACATGGCGCAGGCGACACTGTCGTGCTGAACAACGCCAACGCGCTGAGCTTCAACGCCGGCAACACGATCAACTTCGAACTCCTTCAGAAGGACAACACCGGCACGGCGACACTGACCGGCACACAGAGCTTCATTGGCGGCACCACCATCAATAGCGGCACGCTGGATGTGGACGGTGTGCTGAGTACGCCGACAGTGGCGCTTGCCGACAACACGACGCTCAATGTCGATGGTTCGCTGCAAGACACGGGCGGCACGGCCGCGACGATCACCGGCAGTGCGGGCATTAACACCGTCACTGTGGGGGCGGGCGGAACGTTGCTCGCCAGCGGCGACCTGGGCGCCGGCAACGATGTGCTCGATGTACTCGGCACGGTTGACACGCAGGGCGCAATCTTCACTCTGGGCGATGGCGACGATACCTTCACCGTGCACGACGGCACCAATATCATCGGCACCATCGACGGTGGCGCCGGCCTGGACACCCGCATCTACGACATCAACCTGACCGCCGACCTGGGCACGCTGGTCAACTTCGAAGGTGTGACCAAGACCGGTGTCGGCACCCTCAACATCAACGGCCCCGCCGCGACCAACCTGCTGCAAGTCGATGTACTCGGCGGCACGCTGAACATCGGGCCAAGCGCCACGGTATCGGCACAGGACACCACGGTCGCCAACGGCGCGACGTTGAACGTGGACGGCAGCTTCACCGGCACGAGCGGTAACGACACAATGACCGTAGCCGGCAGGCTGACAGGCACGGGCCCCGTTGATCTGCTCGACGGCGACGACACCTTCACTGTCCAGGACGGCGCCGATCTTTCGGGCCTGGCGAATGCCGTAGACGGTGGGGTGGGTACCGATACCTTCCTGGCGGACATTGCAGGCAACGCCACGCTGGGCGGCGCGATCAATTTCGAGACCCTGACCAAGAGCAACATCGGCACACTCCACGTCGATGGGCCGGCGAGCTCGAGCTTCACTGCCGTCAATGTGGCGGGTGGCACGCTGGACATCGGTGCCGGCGGTGCGATCAACGGCGTGGTCACCACGACGGTGGCGAGCGGCACGACGTTGAATGTCGATGGCGTCTACACGGGCAGCGCGGGCAACGACAGCTTCAACCTGTCCGGTACGGTCAGCGGCAGTGGCACCATCGACCTGGCTGCCGGCGACGATACGCTGACCCTCAATGATGGCGCGGTGCTGAACAACGTCATCGACGGCGGCGCAAACGGCGCAGGCGACACCGTCGTATTGAACAATGCAGCGGCGATGACGTTCGATAGCAGCAATACGACCAACTTCGAATTCCTCACCAAGGACAACGTTGGCGTCGCGACCCTGGCCGGCACCAGTACCTTCTCCGGTGGTACCGCGCTCAATGCCGGCACCCTGGACGTGGATGGCACGTTGAATACGCCGAGCGTCGCGCTGGGTGATAACACCACGCTGAATGTCGACGGCAGGTTGCAGGCGGTCGGCGGCACGGCGGCGACGATCACCGGCAACGCCGGCACCAATACGGTGTCGATCGGCGTGGGCGGCACGCTGCTGGCCATTGGCGACCTGGGCGCGGGCAACGACGTGCTGGATGTCGCCGGCACACTCGACACCGGGGGCGGGATCTTTGCACTGGGTGATGGCGACGACAACTTTGTGGTGCACGACGCCACTGTGGTGCTGGGCACGATCGACGGCGGCGCCGGGCAGGATACCCGCGTCTACGACATCAACCTGACCACCAACCTGGGCGAATTGCTGAACTTCGAGGGTGTGACCAAGACCGGGGCCGGCGTGCTCAACATCAACGGGCCGGGCGCGACCGATCTTCAGGAAGTCAACGTGCTGGGCGGTACCCTGAATGTCGGCCCCAACGCCAGCGTGGTGGCGACCGCTGGCAGCACGCTCGCCACTGTGGTGAGCAGCGGTGCGACGTTGAATGTGGACGGCAGCTACGGCTGCGGCGCCGGCAACGACACGATGAGCGTGTCGGGCACCGTCAGTGGTAGCGGCGCCATCGATCTGTGTGGCGGCGACGATACGTTGACCCTCAACGATGGCGCGGTGCTGAACAACGTCATCGACGGTGGCGCGAACGGCGCAGGCGACACCGTCGTGTTGAACAATGTCGCGGCGATGACACTCGACGGCCTCCACACGACCAACTTCGAATTCCTCACCAAGGACAACATAGGCGTCGCGACCCTGGTCGGCACCAGTACCTTCTCCGGTGGTACCGCGCTCAATGCCGGCACCCTGGACGTGGATGGCACGTTGAATACGCCGACCGTCGCGCTGGGTGACAACACCACGCTGAATGTCGACGGCAGGTTGCAGGCGGTCGGCGGTACGGCGGCGACGATCACCGGCAACGCCGGCACCAATACGGTGTCGATCGGTGCGGGCGGCACGCTGCTGGCCAGTGGCGACCTGGGTGCGGGCAACGACGTGCTGGATGTCGCCGGCACACTCGACACCGGGGGCGGGATCTTTGCACTGGGTGATGGCGACGACACGCTGACCATCCACGATGGCACTAAAATCCTGGGCACGGTGGCAGCAGGAGCAGGCAACGACGTCTTCAATGCCGACATCGCGGCGAGCGCCGACCTGGGCGCCGTGCAGGGCTTCGAGACCCTGAGCAAGACCAATGTCGGCGTGCTCAACATCAACGGCCCGTTGGGGTCGGAATTCACCACGGTCAATGTGCTCGCCGGCACCTTGAACGTGGGCGCCAACGGCAGCGTCAAGGCGCAAAACACGACGGTCGCCGCCGGTGCCACGCTCGACGTGCAGGGCAGCTATGCGGGTACCGCCGCAGATGACAGCTTCACCTCGAGAGGCACCGTGCGCGGCATGCTGGACTTCGGTACCGGTAATGACTCGGTCAGCTTCATCGGCGGTGATTTGAGCGGTCTGCGCAGTCTGGGTGGGGGGGAAGGCGATGATCACCTCAGTTTCAGCGGTCTGGACCTCGGTACCGGTGCTCCGGCGCTGAACAATTGGGAGCGGGTCGAATTACTCGACGGCAGCGTTTTCGCGCTGGCCAGTCCACTCGACCTGAACGCTGGTCTACTGACCCTCGACAGCACTTCGCGACTGCTCGCCCGCTCCGGTGCAAGCATTGGAGGAAGCGTTCATAACGACGGCCTGATTGATGTCGGATCGCACCGTCTGGCGATCAGCGGCGACTACGGCGGTAACGGCACCCTCGACGTGCAGGTCGCGGCCTCCGCCGGTACGTCTGGTGGGTTGGACATAGGCGGTGATGTGGTCGGTTCGACGCGTGTCAATTTCGCCAACGATGGCACTGAGGCCAAGCCGGGGACAACGATCCGAGTCATCAGCAGCCCCAATGACAATCCGTCGACCGCCGGAGGCTTTGTGTCGGACAAGACCGTGCGTTTGAACGGTAGTGTCCTGGCCTGGAATTTCGCTCAGGGCGAGAATGACTCGGACTGGTATTTGAGTTCGGCCGACAAATTGCTGTTGCCGGAGATTCCCGGCTATACGGTGGTGCCGGATATCGGCTATAGCATGACTCTGGATAACAACCGACTGCTGTTTGACCGCATGGCCGGCGGCCGTGGGGATAACCCCTACTGCAACCGCAGCGAGGAAGAGCGCACGCGCATTGGTCTGGAGTGGTTCGGCACCTGCGAAGGGTTATGGCTGGCCGCCATCGGCAGTCACTTGTCGATGGAATCGAATCCGGGGTTCGAGTTCGATGGCAACAGCACGGGGCTCTATGCCGGCTACGACCACCTGTTCGTGGACGAACAGGCTTCCCGCATGCGTGGCGGTCTGTTCATCGGCCAGCAGCGGGGCAATTACTCGACCACAGGCGAGAGTTCGACCGGTCCGGTGAGTGTGGGCAGATCCGACGTGGACATGGACGCACTGGCGTTTGGCGCCTATGGAAGCCTGGATTGGCAGAGCGGCACCTATGCCGACCTGAGCCTGACGGCTCTGCTGCCCGATGCGCAGGTCCGTTCGTCCGATGGCTTCAGCGAGCAGGTGCACGGCGACATCTTGAGTCTCAGTGGACAAGTAGGGCACAGGTTTCCCCTGAGCAACGGGTGGGTAGTAGAGCCGCAGTTCCAGGCGAGTGCCATCCACATGCGCTGGGATGACAAGACCGACTCAAGCGGCAAGCAACTGAATATAAAGGACGATGTACTGGGGTTAGTGAGGACTGCGGTGCGCCTCGAAAAGACCGTCGTGACGGATGGCGGCGCGACCCTGAAGCCTTGGCTGACCGTAGGGTTGCAGGACACCCTGGGGGAAAACTCAACAAACCTGGAAGTGACACTGCCGGGCGGGACACGGCAGGACTTCTCCGGACATGACTTGGGATTGAACGCAACCCTGGATGTGGGGCTGGAGGCCCAGGTCACTCAGGATCTGAGGGTATTTGGCACGGCTTCGGTGATAGGCGCGAACCTGGGTGGCAGCGATGTGAGTCAGCAGCAGGTTAGCCTCGGAGTACGCTGGACTTGGTAAGGGGGGCTGATGGCTTATAGGATTGTCGTGGCTGTAGCTGGATATTGATTTGGCGGACTTGTTCACCGCCAAATTCGATGTAAACAAAACCCCTGGTTTCGAAAGAAGCCAGGGGTTTTGTGCGTTTGGGGCCGTAATATTTTTGCAGGACGCCAATTCGGTAGGGGTGGTCGTTTTTTCGCTTTCTGGTACAAAATGGATCAAACGGCGACGTGACGGGCACGTGCCTCTACCGGGGTGGATACACACTCGTCATGCAGGACCTCACCATGGAACAGGCGGAGCTGGAAAAGATTCATGTGGAGATCGTCAAGCTCATGGCCGAGCAGCGCAAGTTGAACGCTGAGGCTGGAAAGATGACCCGCGAGACTTTTTGGTATCCGGTGGCCGTTGCCACAGGCCTGATTGGGACTGTAGCGACTGTCACTACAGTGTTGATCAAACTTCTGTAACTCCATTTACCGAAGCCTGTAAGAAAGCGTTATCAATGGCTTCTGCAGTGGCGTGTCCTGTTAAACGCCTTGCGTGAAACCCCAGAAATCGACCAAAGGAAGCTCCATGATCACCACCACGACCCAAACCATTGAAGGCCGACAAATCACGGCTTACCTGGACATTGTCAGCGCCGAGTCTGTGCAGGGGATCAACGTTGTCCGCGACGTCTTCGCCGGGATGCGGGATATCTTTGGCGGGCGTTCCCAGACGTTGGAGCGCGCGTTGCAGGAAGCGCGGATGCAGGCCACCGACGAAATCAAGGAGCGGGCGCGCGCCCTTCATGCGGATGCGGTGGTGGGGCTGGATTTTGAGATCAGCATGCCAGCCGGCAAGGGTGGAATGGTGGTGGTGTTTGTGACCGGGACGGCGGTCAAGCTTGGATGAAACAGGGAGTAAGTCATTCGTCGGGCACGCAATGAGCTGGATGACAGGTCTGGTTGTGACCGGCTAGTCTGAAACCCTTGGTGGTCGGTATTTTTCAGGCAAATCCGGACTTGCCGGTATCGATTCCGTTTGGAGAGGGGTGAAGAGATGGCTGATCCGTATATCGAGGACGACGGTGCAGAGTTTCCGATCAACAACTATGTACAGTGTGGGCAGACCGAGTATGTAGCCAGCTTTGGTGAAGACCAGACGGAGGTCGACAGAATCAAAACCCGAGCTTGCCGAGTCCAGAAGGGCAAATTCCTACCCAAGGTTCCTGCCCCTGTCAGGAAGTAATTGACCCGAAAGCAGACCCCGCCAATGAGCGTAATGCTGTTCACTTAAGCGGAGCAGCCTTACGGTCCACCGGAAACCGGGTCTTTGAGATCTTCACCGTCCTTGGCCTCAAAGGCCTCGGACGGTGATCCAGAAACATCCCTCCTACACCCGCCCTTAGCTCTGCCAACCGCCTTCCCGTTGCTGAAATCGGATTTGCCGCAGCCATCACGATCAGTTGAACGGCGATGTATTGGCAGGCTGACTTGAAACGGATGCCTGCATAGAAAGATCCAGCGCTGAGGCTACCCATTCAACAGGAATGTTTGAGTGAAGGTACTTAGATCAGAGAAGTTGAAAAGGTCGCCGAGGTCGAGCAGGTCTTGTTGAACAGACATAAAAAATCCGATACCAGAAGTCTGGTCTCGGATTTTCTAGGAAGCCCCGCGTGAGCTCAAATGCTTAAGTGAACAGCATTACGCCAATGAGCGGGGTTTTTCTTGCCGGAAAGATTTGTAACCAGCAATCATCTGCCAGAGATTTTTCACAAAGTTTTCACAGACACCCTCGTAGTCTCAGCTCATCCGTTAGAAAGCAACACCTGGCCCGTTTCCCCAGCGGGCTTTTTTTTGTCCGCAATAAAACCTTTCCCCAAAACGCTGTCCAACGCTCGCAAAACGCGATGTTGAACCGGCGTGCTGGACATCGTCTGCACGAAAGCATTCAATCTCGCCCCTTCTTTATTTAGCTCTATTTTTGAGGTTTTCGTGATGCGTTTAACACTGCCTGCTGTGATTCTGGGGCTTTTGGTTACTCAAGGTGCAATGGCTGGCGACGGCACCGCCGCAATCGGCGGTGGTTTGGGCGGCGCACTGGGTAACGTCGTGGGTCAGAGCATGGGCGGCAGCACCGGTGCTGCGATTGGTGCTGGCGTGGCTGGCGCGGCAGGCAGTGCAGCGGCCGCCAAAAAAGGTCATCGCACCAGCGCAGCGATCGGTGGTGGTGTTGGCGCCGCGGGTGGTTCGGTGATCGGCAATAGCCTGGGCGGCAAAACCGGTTCGACCATCGGTGCAGGTCTGGGCGGTGCGTTGGGCGGCGGCGTGGGCAGCAACCTGGCCCACGGTAAAAAGGGTCACTGATCCTGATCGACTCTCGAGAAGCCCGGCTTGATGCCGGGCTTTTTCGTTTATGAACGTTTCGCGCTTTAACGCCTCAAATACTCCATACCCTGGAAGATCGTGAGGCGTGCCATGAACCCGAAAGCCCAAGGCAATAATTCTACGAGTCTGAATGTTCGACGTTTGTCGTTGCCTGCGTTTGTTTTTGGCTTGTTGATTGCCCCGGTTGCGCTGGTTGCAGGTGATGGTGATGCGGCGGTAGGCGGCGGTCTTGGCGGGGTGTTGGGTAACGTCGTCGGTGGGCAAATGGGCGGCAGCACCGGTGCAGCCATTGGCGCTGGCGTGGGCGGGGCGGCGGGCAGCGCGGTCGCGGCGCCCAAGGGCAGTCGCACAGAAGCGGCGGTTGGCGGCGGTTTGGGCTCGGCGGGTGGTTCGGTGATCGGTAACAGCCTCGGTGGCTCGACCGGGTCGGCCATCGGCGCTGGCGTGGGTGGCGCAGTGGGTGGTGCCGTCGGCAACAACCTGGGCACCGATAATGACCACTCCCATTCCGGTGGGGGTCATAAACATAAGAACAAATACAAGAATAAAAATCATTGAGCCACAGGGCTCAACAGCAGAAACCCGGCCCGGTGCCGGGTTTCTTGTTTCTGTCGCTCGGACTTCGTAGCAGTGACCTGTAGGCCGATTGATTGAGTCTTGCAGTCGAATGACCGGTTGTCTTCTGGATCGAACGCGGTCATCGCCCTGGCCCTCAAAACATCAGAGCCTGTATTTCAGGCCCCATGAGAGGTGCCAGATGAACACTGATCCGAAAGACTCCGATATCGACGAAACACCGGAGTATCCACTGCCGTCCCCTACTGATTCCTTAAGCCGCGATCAGCGTCCGCCTGATGACGAGGCAGGTGTCGAGCAAGTGCCGAACGAGGGTGTAAAGCGTGGTGATGGTGATGTTGAGGCGAATCCTGATGATCCAGATATTGCCGATGAGGACGGCTTGGGTAGGTGATTCAAAGGAAACGGATAATGCTAAGGATGATGCAGGGGGTTGATTTTTTATTTTCAAACCAAGGTTGCTGGGATTTTTAATGTCTGTAAAGAATCTAAAAGCTTATGTGGCGCATTGTTGTATTGATTATAAATAAATTTTATTTATTGGTTTTGAGTGACTTTAGCCATTTGAAAAAATACTCCTCCTGCAATTGTGGGTCGCTGACAATATCTTGGTCGTCGTAATCGAAAATATTGACAAGGTCTTTTCTCGTAGCACGGGTACATAGTTTGTGCTCATAAGCCATGATCCCCGCGCTCATCTGTGAAGACATGCTGGATGGCCGGACGTTTACCTTTGCGCCCTTACATAAAAATTTTATATGTGAGAGCTCCTTTATCATGTTTCCAAGGCATTCATAGAAGTCGAGTCCACCAAATTTTTTTGTCCAGCCGCTCTCCAGCGTTATCTGAATTGAAATTTTTTTCTCATCGCAATCCAGGCGCGCTGTCTCTAATTTACCATCTACTATTATGGGAATTTTCCTAACAGTCATTTATCACTTCCTTCGAGGATTTGGTATGGAGTATCCAATATAACTCCCATCTTTTTTCAGGGGGGTGGCGCCCATGATGTCTTCACTTTTTACTCGATCGGGAATAGCTATTTCGTCTTCATAGCTGTATGGGATGTCATTGGGGTGGAACTCTTTATTAATATCATGGCCCCATATTTTTTTCAGTGTATATACGAAGCCTTTTTTTTGTTCGATACTCTGTTCCAAAGTCAATTGCTATTTCAATATCAGTTGATGCGCTTACAAAATTGCTTGGAGGGTTTTTGTTATCCCATAGGTGGAGGAATAGATCTTTACTTTTTCCCTTGCTCACAAATCCAGCCTCGAAGACCTCATCCGGGCGACGAAGATCACCGCGGTATAAATATTCGTTCTCTTTCTTTGATGAAGGAAGCGTAGCCTCTCCATCATCAACCCCCACCCCCTTCGCCGGATCATGCTCCCCAATCGACGGCTTTTTGCACCCATCCCCCCCCGGACATTCAGCCAACCCCAACGGATCCACCCACCCCGTCGGGTTCCGCGTGTACTGATACGAATTCAACCCACCCGCCAGCTTCAGCGGATCCGGCGTCAGATAGCGTCCGATGTCCGGGTGGTAATACCGATGCCGGTTGTAGTGCAGGCCGCTTTCCGCGTCGAAGTACTGCCCCTGAAAACGCAGCGGTTGTTCCAGTTGCTCGCCGCCGCCATGAGTCAGTTGGCTGACTTTGCCGTAGGCGCTG
Source organism: Pseudomonas sp. Irchel s3b5 (assembly GCF_900187435.1). Lineage (NCBI taxonomy): Bacteria > Pseudomonadati > Pseudomonadota > Gammaproteobacteria > Pseudomonadales > Pseudomonadaceae > Pseudomonas > Pseudomonas sp. Irchel s3b5. The sequence continues at coordinate 22 of NZ_FYDY01000012.1, read as the reverse complement.
TACTGCGCCGACCAGACGATTT